>JAOUIM010000122.1 GCA_029884035.1 Aquincola sp.
CTGGACAGGTCGGGCTGTCGGTCCCCGATGACGCCCGTTCCGAGGACGATCGTCGAGCGGCCGCGCAGTCTCATGAACGCGCGGCGACGCTGACCGAGGTGTTGGGGCGAGCCGCCGATCATTACCGACGACAGCTCAAGGACAGTCCGCGTGCAATCTCGTACTTCAAGGGCCGCGGTCTGACGGGTGAGATCGCGGCGCGTTTCGGGCTCGGGTACGCGCCGGAGGGGTGGCATGCGCTTGCGAGCGCGTTCGCGCACTACGACGACCCGCTGCTCGTTGAATCGGGGCTGGTCATCGCGCAAGGCGACGGCGAGGCTGAGCGAAAGCGCTACGATCGTTTCCGGGACCGCGTGATGTTCCCGATCAGGTCGGTCAAGGGGGAGACGATCGGCTTTGGCGGTCGCGTGCTCGATCACGGCGAGCCCAAGTACCTCAACTCGCCGGAAACGCCCGTGTTCGTCAAGGGTCGCGAGTTGTACGGATTGCATGAGTCACGCACGGGCATCCGGGCGCGTGGCTACGCGCTGGTCGTCGAAGGCTACATGGACGTCGTTGCGCTGGCTCAGATGGGTTTCGACAATGCGGTTGCCACGCTCGGCACTGCGTGTACCGAAGACCATGTCCGCAAACTGTTTCGCTTCACGGACGCGATCGTGTTCAGCTTCGACGGTGACGCGGCCGGTCGCCGCGCCGCGACGCGGGCCCTTGAGGCGGCCCTGCCTCATGCGACCGATCTGCGCACGATCCGGTTCCTGTTTCTGCCACCCGAACATGATCCAGACTCCTTCGTCCGCGCCGAAGGCACATCGGCATTCGAGCGCCTGGTTGCCGATGCCACACCGCTGTCAAGGCAGATGATCGACGTGGCGCGCGAGGGCTGCGAGCTTGGCACGCCAGAGGGCCGCGCACGCTTCCTTGGGCACGCCCGGCCGCTCTGGTCGGCCCTGCCCGAGGGTGCGCTCAAACGGCAGATGCGCTCCGAAATCGCCAAGGTGGCGGCGATGGCCGACGGCGACTTGCTGCAGCTGTGGGCGTTGGGCGGCTCGGCAGATCCCGCGGCAGCAGCACTCTCGGTCGGGCCCCCGCGGCGTGGGCCCAGGGCGCGATCCGACGGCCTTGCGGCGAGCCGGCGGCCTCCGCGCAGCCCGATCGACCGGGTCCTGCATTTGCTTCTTACCCAGCCGGCTTGGTGGGACCAGCTCACCGCAGAGGACCACGAATTGCTGCACGCACTCGGGCCACCCCATGGCGAGCTGGTTGCGTGGCTCGAGCGCGATGTCGTCGAGCACGGCCCTCGACCCTGGGCGGCGGTGCGGACCGCACTCGAGGCCGATAGCGCGCTGTCGGACGCGCTCGCTCGTTTGCGGCTCGGCGATGGCGAGGACTTCGACGCCAGCCCGGCTGACCTTCGAGTTCTGCTGGACGGTCAGATGCTGGCGAAACTGGAGGCGCAGCAACGGGACCTTGCGGCCCGATACGCGACCGACCCGCTCGCGGCAGTCGAATACCGCCGCACCCAGGGCCGCATCGTCCAGTTGCGTCAGCGCATCGATGAGAGCCGTCGGGCACAGGCGGAATCGAGCTCGCTTTGACGATGGTTGGTTCATCGGCGATAATTCAATGTTTGTTGCTACGGCAAGAGTGACAGCAGTACCTCCGGGCTCCGGCCACCCGCGACACGGGTCCCAACACATCGGCCAACCCTCCCCGCAAGGGCTGCACGCATTCGACGGTCACGATAGCTTGTCCGTGGACTCTCCCCTTCTCCGCCAAGAGGCCGCCGCATGCGCGCCCGGCGGCGCGATGCCTCGCTTGGCAAGCGCCGCCGCGCCGCGCGCGCGGCGCCTCCCGCCCTGACCCACGCCGAGGATGTGCATGACTGCCAAGAAACCCGCTCCCGCCAAACCGAACAAGGCCGCCGGCAAGGCCAGTGCGGACGACAAGCACGCCAAGAAAACGGCGGCCACGCCGATGGCCAAGCCTGCATCGAAAGGTTCAGCATCGGCCAAGACCTCCCAGGCCAAGGCCTCCCCGGAAAGACCGGCGGCGGGCAAGACCCTGACTGCAAGAGTCGGCAAGGCGTCCGACGAGGGCAAGAGCAAGGGCGGGCCGAAGGCCAAGGGCGCACCGGCCGATGGCAAGAAGGCGCTGCTGGTCGAAGACGACTTCGTTGACGTCGAGGCTGAGGTCGAGGTCGACGCCGACGCTGAATCTGCTGAAGAGGCCGAGAGCAAGGCCAAGGCGAAACCGCTGCGCATGAAGGTGTCGCGTGCGAAGGAGCGCGCGCTGATGCGCGAGTTCGGGCTCGACGAAACGCAGCTGACCGAGGAGGAGGTCACCAAGCGGCGACAGGAGCTCAAGACGCTCATCAAGATGGGCAAGACGCGTGGCTTCCTGACGCACCAGGAGATCAACGACCACCTTCCCGAGAGACTCGTCAACGAGGAGATCCTCGAGGCGATCGTCTCGATGCTCAATGACATGGGCATCGCTGTGTACGAACAGGCGCCCGACGCAGCAACGCTGCTGATCGCGGGTGGCAGCACCACGACGGCAACTGAGGAAGAGGCTGAGGAAGCGGCGGAAGCAGCACTGTCCACGGTCGATTCGGAGTTCGGACGCACGACCGACCCGGTCCGCATGTACATGCGCGAGATGGGCACGGTGGAACTGCTGACGCGTGAGGGCGAGATTGAAATCGCCAAGCGCATCGAGGGCGGCCTGCAGGCCATGATGCTGGCGATCAGCGCGAGCCCTACCACGATCGCCGAGATCATGGCGATGGCTGGCCGCATCCGCGCCGGCGAGATGCAGATTTCCGAGGCGGTCGACGGCTTCGTATCCGATGACGAAGCGGACGACTATGTCGCCGAGGAGGATTTCGACGAGTTCGACGAGGAGGAGGAGGACGAAGGCGCAGTGAGCAAGGCGCTGACCAAGCGGCTAGAGGAGCTCAAGGTCGCTGCGCTGGTCAAGTTCGACTCGCTCGCGGGGCACTTCGAGAGGATGCGCAGGGCCTATGAGAGGGACGGCTACAAGTCGCCGGCCTACAACAAAGCCCAGCATGCCGTGAGCGGAGAGATCATGTCGATCCGCTTCACCGTGAAGACGATCGAACGGCTGTGCGATATCCTGCGCTCGCAGGTCGACGACGTGCGCCGTTACGAGCGCGAGCTGCGCAAGATCGTGGTCGACAAGTGTGGCATGCCGCAGGACCACTTCATCCGGACCTTTCCGCCCAACGTGCTCAACCTGAAGTGGGCGGAGAAGGAGATCGCGCTCGGCAAAGCCTACAGCGTGGTGCTGGCGCGCAACCTGCCGGCAATCCAGGAACTGCAGCAGAAGTTGATCGACCTGCAGTCCAAGGCCGTCGTGCCGTTGGAAGACCTGAAGCAGATCAACAAGAAGATGAACGAGGGCGAGAAGTCCTCGCGCGACGCCAAGAAGGAGATGATCGAGGCCAATCTGCGTCTGGTGATCTCGATCGCCAAGAAGTACACCAACCGCGGCCTGCAGTTCCTCGACCTGATCCAGGAAGGCAACATCGGCCTGATGAAGGCAGTGGACAAGTTCGAGTACCGGCGCGGCTACAAGTTCTCGACTTATGCGACGTGGTGGATCCGCCAGGCGATCACGCGCTCGATCGCCGACCAGGCGCGCACCATCCGCATCCCGGTGCACATGATCGAGACGATCAATAAGATGAACCGCATCTCGCGCCAGCACCTGCAGGAGTTTGGCTACGAGCCCGACGCGCCAACGCTGGCCGAGAAGATGGAAATGCCCGAGGACAAGATCCGCAAGATCATGAAGATCGCCAAGGAGCCGATCTCCATGGAGACGCCGATCGGCGACGACGACGACTCGCACCTGGGCGACTTCATCGAGGACACAAACTCGGTGGCCCCGGTCGATGCGGCGATGCAGGCGGGCCTGCGCGACGTGGTCAAGGACATTCTCGACAGCCTCACGCCGAGGGAGGCCAAAGTGCTGCGCATGCGCTTCGGCATCGAGATGAGCACCGACCACACGCTCGAGGAAGTGGGCAAGCAGTTTGACGTGACACGCGAGCGCATCCGTCAGATCGAGGCCAAGGCGATCCGGAAGTTGAAGCATCCGAGCCGATCGGACAAACTTCGCACCTACCTGGACAACCTCTGACACTGGAGAGCCGCCGCCGATGACGCGAATCGCCGAGCGTACCGTGCTGTTCGCCGATCTGCGCGGCAGCACGTCGCTGTATGAGCGGCTCGGCAACGCGGAGGCCACCTCGGTCGTCACGCACACGGTCAATGCGCTGGGCGGCAGCGTGACCGAGTGTGGCGGGCTGGTGATCAAGACGCTGGGTGACGGACTCATGGCTGTCTTCGACACGCCGGCGCAGGGTGTCGAGGCAGCGGCGAGGATGCAGGAGACGCTCGAGCGGCTGGTTCAGCGTGGCAGCGAGCACGGCGCGTCAGCGGGCCTGCGTGCACTGAGACTGCAGGTGGCATTGGCGCGTGGCGAGGTGGTCGAGATGGGGGGCGACTGCTTCGGCGATGCCGTCAACGTGGCCGCGCGCCTTCTCGATCATGCCGGCGACAACGAGACTCTGATCACCGAAGAGGTCTTCGGCGGTATCGCCGCGGTCGACAAGGCACGCTTCCGCAGTCTGGACTGGATGCACCTGCGCGGGCGTGCCGAACCGGTGCATGTTCACTTGCTGGGCGGCAAGCGGGCGGCCACCGATGCGGCTGCGACGGCGTTCGGCGCCGCGCTGGTTCCGGAGTCCGAACCCGAGGGAATCCGCCTTTCGTGGCAGCGCACGAATCGATTGATCGCCAGTGATCGCCTGCCCATCGTGCTCGGCCGCAGTCCGCAGAGCGCGTTCTGCGTCGACGATTCGAGGGTGTCGCGCCAGCACGCGCGGCTCGACTGGCAGGGTGGCGTGTTCTCGCTGACTGACCTGAGCATCAACGGCACCTTCGTGCGATTCGCCAGCGGAGGCGAGGTGCTCAGCTTGAAGCGTGGCACTTGCACGCTGCATGGCGGCGGACTCATCGCACTGGGCGGCAGCCCGAATGACCCGAGCGCCGCGGTTGTCAAGTTCGAGATCGTTCGCTTCGGCGATACCCAGCCCCACGTCACAGAGACCTGAGCCCCGGGGTGGTCGGTGTCCATCACCGACAATGCGCGGAAATGCTCGCTCCTGTTGCATTCGCTGCAGAACCCGCCCTGCCCCACGGTACACCGGAGCGCACGGCCGTGCTGCTGGTCAATCTCGGCACGCCCGACGAACCCACGCCGGCCGCGGTTCGCCGTTACCTGCGAGAGTTCCTGTCCGACCCGCGCGTGGTAGAGATCCCGCGCGTGCTGTGGTGGCCGATCCTCAACGGTGTCATTCTCAACGTGCGCCCTGCGAAGTCCGCCGCCAAGTACGCCAGCATCTGGACCGCGCAAGGCTCACCGCTGGCGGTCTGGACGGCCAAGCAGGCCGCGCTGCTCCAAGGCTACCTCGGTGAGCGCGGGCCAAAGCCGCCGCAACTTCTGGTGCGGCATGCGATGCGCTATGGCAATCCGTCGGTGGCGGCCGTGCTCGACGAGCTGAAGGCTGCGAACGCAACGCGAGTCCTTGTCGTGCCGCTGTACCCGCAGTACGCGGCGGCCACGACCGCGAGCGTGAACGACGCTGTGCTCACGTGGCAACTCAGGCAGCGGCGCCAGCCCGAGTTGCGATTCATCAATCATTATCACGACGATCCCGGCTACATCGACGCGCTGGCACAGCGTGTGCATTCGCACTGGATGCAATCTGGTCGCGGTGACCGCCTCGTGTTGAGCTTCCACGGCGTGCCCGAACGCTCCTTGTTGCTGGGGGACCCCTACCACTGCGAGTGCCAAAAGACCGCCCGACTGCTCGCCAAGCGCCTCGACCTGGCGGACGGTGAGTGGCTCGTGACCTTCCAGTCACGGTTCGGCAAGGCCAAATGGCTGGGTCCGTACACCGAACCCACACTCGTCGAGCTGGCCCGCCAGGGTGTCGGCCGCATCGATGTGATGTGTCCTGGCTTTGCGACCGATTGTCTCGAGACGCTGGAGGAGATCGCGCAGGAGGCCCGCGATGCTTTCCTGTCCGCGGGCGGTCGCAGCTTCGAGTACATCCCTGCGCTCAACGACCAGCACGAGTGGATCGCGGCGTTGGCCGCGATCACCTTGCGCCACTTGCAGGGGTGGCCGCTCGAACCCGAGGACAGGCCGTCCCTGGAGGCGCAGCGCGTGCGGGCCCGGGCGATGGGAGCGTCGTCCTAGCCTGCAGCGGCCCTGGCCTTGGTCCAGCGGACCGCCTTCGGAACGACCAGCACGGCGGCGACGATCAGCAGCAGCGTCAGCGACATCGGGCGTTCGATGAACACCGTCCACTTGCCTTCGCCGATCGACATTGCGTTGCGCAATTGCGCCTCGGCCAACGGCCCGAGGATCAGGCCGACGATGACAGGTGCCGTAGGGAAGTCGAAGCGGCGCATGAGCACGCCCAACAGCCCGAGGCCCCACATCAGGTAGAGGTCGAACGCGCTCTGTCGCATGCCGTACACGCCCACCGTTGCAAAGATCAGGATGCCGGCGTAGAGCTGCGGGCGCGGGATCTTCAGGAGCTTGACCCACAGACCGACCATTGGCAGGTTCAGCACCAGCAGCATGACGTTGCCGATGTACAGCGAGGCGATCAGCGCCCAGACCAGTCCCGATGACGTCTGGAACAGCTGTGGCCCGGCATTGATGCCGTAGTTCTGCAGCGCCGACAGCAGGATCGCCGCAGTCACCGAGGTCGGGATGCCGAGCGTGAGCAGCGGCACGAGTGTGGCAGTCACCGCCGCATTGTTGGCGGCCTCGGGGCCGGCAACCCCTTCGATCGCTCCGATCGTCCCGAACTCGCCTGGGTGCTTGCTGATCTTGCGCTCGGTTGCATAGCTCAGGAAGGTCGGGATCTCCGAGCCACCGGCCGGGATCGTGCCGAAAGGGAAGCCGAGTGCTGTGCCACGTAACCAGGCCGGCCACGAGCGCCGCCATTCGGTGGGCGTCATGTGCACCTTTCCCATCGCGTTCATCTGGCTCTCGACCCTGCCCTCGTAAAGCGCGGTGTACAAGGTCTCACCTACGGCAAAAAGACCGACCGCGACCAGGACCACCTCGATCCCGTCGAAGAACTCGGGGATACCGCCGGTGTAGCGGGCCGCGCCGCTGATCTGGTCGATCCCCACCAGGCCCATGGAAATACCGATGAACAGTGCGGTCATGCCGCGCAACGTGCTCTTGCCGAGCACCGCGCTCACGGTCGTGAATGCGAGCAGCATCAGACAGAAGTATTCGGGTGGCCCGAGAAGCACCGCGTACTTGGCGACGACTGGCGCAAACAGTGTGACCAGCGCGGTCGCGATCGTGCCTGCGACGAACGAACCGATGGCCGAGGTGGCCAGCGCGGCACCGGCACGCCCGTTCTTGGCCATCTTGAAGCCCTCGAGCGCAGTGACCATCGTGCCGGTTTCGCCCGGGGTGTTCAGCAGGATCGACGTCGTCGAACCGCCATACATCGCGCCGTAGTAGATGCCGGCAAAGAAGATCATCGATGCCGTCGGCTCGACCTGTGCCGTGATCGGCAGGAGCATTGCCACGGTCACTGCCGGCCCGATGCCGGGAAGCACGCCGATGGCGGTGCCCAGCGCGCAGCCGATGAACGCCCACATCAGGTTGACAGGCGTGCCTGCTGTGGCAAAGCCACCGGCCAGCAGGCTGAGGATGTCGCCCATCGAGTCAGAGCCAGCCGGTGGCGGTCAATCCCGGCAGATTGATCGCCAGCAACTTGGTGAAGAGCCAGAACGCTGGCGCGGCGATCGCCAAGCCGGTGAACGCATCGACCAGGACCTGCCGCGGGCCACCAGCAGGTTTTCCCTCCGACAGTCGCAGCCCGCGCACCGCCAGGGCGAAGCACAGCGAACAGCTCAGCACGAACCCCGCGGTCGTGACCAGCAAGGCATTGGCCAGGATGCCAGCCGACACCCAAGCCATGGCGCGCCAGTCGCCACGCCCGGCGCCGGAGCCCTCCTCCAGCTCGCGATAGCCGCCTGTCCGTGCGTGCCAGATGAGCAGACCACCGCACAGCAGCAACACTGCCGACATGAACCAGGGCAGCACTGCCGGGCCGATGCCGGAATAGCCGACGGCCGCCGGCAATGGCAGGGCACCCCAGGCCAGCAGGATGCCAGTCGCCATGACACCGACGCCGATCAGCGCCTGGTGCGTGGCCGAACGGGAGGAGTGCCTCAAAGGCCGCCGATCAGACCATCCCGGCCTTGACCATCGTCGCACGCAGGCTGGCGAACTCCGCATCGACGAAATCCTCGAACGGCTTGCCCGCCATGAGCGCCGGTGTCCAGTTGTTCTTCTCGAGCGCCTCGAGCCAGGACTTGTGCTTGGTTGCCGCGACCACCAGATCCGTCAGCGCCTTGCGCTGATCCGCCGTGATGCCTGGCGCCGCATAGACGCCGCGCCAGTTGCCGATCACGACGTTGATGCCCTGCTCCTTCAGGGTCGGGATGGCGATGCCCTTCAGCCGCGTCTCCGAGGTGACGCCAATCGGTTTCATCTTGCCGGCTTCGATGTACTGCTGGAATTCGCTGTAGCCGCTGCCGCCGATCGTGACATTGCCGCCCAGGATCGCAGCCGTGGCCTCGCCGCCACCGCGGAAGGGCACATAGTTGATCTTCGAGGCATCGACGCCGACCTCACGAGCGATCATCGCGGCGGCGATGTGCTCGGTCGAGCCGCGCGACCCGCCGCCCCACTTGACGCTGGCCGGATCCTTCTTCATGGCCTCGACGACGTCCTTCATCGTCTTGAACGGTGAGCCCTCGGGCAGCACGAACACGTTGTACTCGCTGGTCAGGCGTGCGATCGGCGTGGCCTGCGTGACACTGACCGGCGGCTTGCCGGTAATGATGCCGCCCAGCATGACCGCACCCATCACCATCAGTGCATTGGGATCACCTTTGCTCGCGTTGACGAACTGCGCCAATCCGATGGCGCCCGCCGCACCGCCCTTGTTCTCATATGTCACCGACGAAGCAAGGCCG
>JAOUIM010000123.1 GCA_029884035.1 Aquincola sp.
CAGTGGTTCGATGGCAGCCATCTCGCGAAGAGCCCGGCGCAGTGGGATCCCGCGAAGCTGGCCTGGGTCAACGCGCACCACCTCAAGCAGGCCGACGACATGCGCCTTGCGCGGCTGGTGCAACAGCAACTCGCCGGGCGCGGCGTGGCGGCAGGTGACCTCGACCTCCTCGCTCGTGCCTGTGCGCTGTTCAAGGACCGCAGTGCGACGACGGTCGAACTGGCTGATTGGTTGCACATGTACTTCGCGCCGGTCTCGCCAAGCGCGGCCGACGTGCGCGCGCATGTGACGGACGCTGCAAGGCCAGCCCTGCGTGCGCTGCGCGACCAGTTCACGACGCTGGAATGGACGAAGGAATCGATTGCCGCCGCGCTGAAGGCTGCGCTTGCCGGTCACAGCCTGAAGATGGGGCAACTTGCTCCTGCGATTCGCGTGCTCGTCTGCGGTCGCACGCAAACGCCGTCGATCGACGCGGTACTGGCACTCTTCTCGCGCGATCGGGTGCTGGAACGCCTGTCTGGCGTCTGAGAATTGCTGGCTATAATCGCCGTCTTGCTCGAAAAGCGCGACTGTTCCTCGTCGGGGGTATAGCTCAGCTGGGAGAGCGCTTGCATGGCATGCAAGAGGTCAGCGGTTCGATCCCGCTTACCTCCACCATCACCAGGACGAGCGCGCTTTGTCGAGAGGAAGACGCGAATCAGGTTTACTGTCCCCTTCGTCTAGAGGCCTAGGACACGACCCTTTCACGGTTGTAACAGGGGTTCGAATCCCCTAGGGGACGCCAGTTTCGTGGAGCGGTAGTTCAGTTGGTTAGAATACCGGCCTGTCACGCCGGGGGTCGCGGGTTCGAGCCCCGTCCGCTCCGCCAATTCATCGAAAAGGGTCTGCGCGCCGCGCAGACCCTTTTCATTTGAACAGCACGCCCACGAGCCCCAGGCTCAGCGCAGGGAAGAGCAGCAGCAGCAGCATGCGCAGCAGATCCCAGGCCAGGAAGGGCATCACGCCCTTGTAGGTTTCGCTCATCGGCACGTCCTTGGCGATGCCGTTGACGACATAGACGTTCAGTCCGACCGGCGGCGCGATGAGGCCGAAGCTCACCGTCATCAGGACCAGGATGCCGAACCAGATCGCCTTGGACTCGGGCGCCAGGCCAAGCAGCGGCAACTGCATGATGGCCGGAAAGATGACGGGAATCGTGAGCAGCATCATCGACAGTTCGTCCATCACGCCGCCGAGGATGATGTACAGCACCAGCACTGCGCCGACGATCACGAGCGGCGCCACCGGGAGGTGGCCCACCCACTCGGCCACTGCAGCGGGCATCGCGGTCAGGGCGAGCGATGCGTTGATCATGTCGGCGCCGAGGAAGATCATGAACACCATCGCGCTCGTCTCGGCGGTGCCGACGAAGCTGCGCCGGATGCCTTCGAGATGCAGCTCGCGTTGCGCCAGGCCCGCGACGAAGGTGCCCACCGCGCCGACAGCCGCCCCCTCCGTGGGGGAGAACAGCCCGGTGTAGATCCCGCCGAACACGATGACGAATATCAGCACGATCGGCCAGATCCCCATCAACGCGCGCCAGCGCACGCTCCAGGCCAGAGGCTCGCTGGGCGGTGCGAGATCAGGGTGGCGCCGCGCGACGAAGCCGACGACGCCGAGGTAGCCGAGCATCGCGATCAGGCCCGGCACCATGGCGGCGGCGAACAGCTTGGCGATGTTCTGCTCGGTCAGGATGCCGTAGACGACGAGTGGCACCGATGGCGGGATCAGGATGCCCAGTGTGCCGCCCGCGGCGAGCGTCGCGGTCGACAGGCGCCCGTGATAACCGTGCGACTTCATTTCCGGGTAGGCGACCTGGGTGATCGTGGCCGAGGTCGCCACCGACGAGCCGCACACTGCACCGAAAGCGGCAGCGGCCAGCACCGATGCCATCGCGAGGCCGCCGCGGATGTGGCCGACGAAAGCGGCCGCGGCCTGGAACAGGGCCCGGCTCAGACCACCCTGCGTCGCGAACTGGCCCATCAGCAGGAACAGCGGGATCACCGACAGGTCGTAGACCGTCAGGCGCGCCACCGCGCTGCCCTTGAGCTGGTTGAGCAGCGCGATGTCGTTGGTCATCAGCCAATACCCGAGGGCGCCGGGAATGAACATCGCCGCCGCGATCGGCACGCGCACGGCCATCAGCAGCAGCATGCCGCCGAACATGGCCAGGCCAATGAGGGTCGGCGTCATGCCGAAGCGCCGTCGAACGGCTCGCCGCTCAGTGCGGCCATCGGCGCATCACGAAAATGCAGCACCGCTTGCACGAAGGCCACCAGCGCGGCCAGCGCGAGGCCGGGGGCGAGCGAGGCGTAGACCCACCACATCGGCAGGCCGAGGATCATCGACGTCTCGGTGGCCTCGCGCACGGCGATCGCGCCGACGCTGGTGCGCCATGCGAGCAGCGCGCACATCGCGCCGATCAGCAGCGCACCGAGGCCATCGAGCCGTCGCTGCTGATGCCTGGGCAGGCGCTGGGTGAAGAAGTCGACGATGATGTTCGCGCCGCGCAGCTGGCACCACGGCAGCGCGAGCGAGATCGCCAGCGCGATCGCGAATTGCGTCAACTCGACATCGCCCTGGATCGGGCGCGTGGTGAGCGCCCGCAGCGTGATGCTCGTCACCACCATCAGGGCTGCCGCCAAGGCAACGGCCGCGCCGACGATGGCAAACGTCGACGCGATGCGTCTGAGCACTCCCAACATCGATCGATGCCCTCCAAAGAAAAGCGGCGCCGGCCGGTATGGCGGGCGCCGCGTTTGCGCAATGCTCAGCTCACTTCTTGTACTTGACCAACAGATCGCGTGCCTCGGCCAGCAGCGCCTTGCCGTTGGCGCCGCGCTTGTCCATGTCGGCCACCCACTCGTCGTACAGCGGCGCACTCGCCTTGACCCAGTTGTCGAGTTCGGAGGCGGGGATCGTGTAGATCGTGTTGCCCCGGTCCTCGGCCGCCTTGCGCCCTGGCGCAGAACTGTTGTCCCAGAGCTTGCCGATCTGCTGCGACAGTGCCGCGCCGGAATTGTTGTCGATCACCTTCTTCAGGTCGGCCGGCAGGCTGTCGTACTTGGCCTGGTTCATCGCGAAGACGAACACCGCGCTGTACAGCGCCGGTCGGCTCGGATCGGTCAGGCTGTGGTACTTGACCATCTCCTGCAGCTTCAGCGACGGCATCACCTCCCAAGGCAGCAGGAAGCCGTCGATCGTGCCTTTGCTGACCGCGTCGGGAATCGCCGGCAGCGGCATGCCCACCGGCGAGGCTCCCAGCGCGGCCAGCAGCTTGTTCGTCTGACGTGTCGGCGCCCGCATCTTCAGGCCCTTGAAGTCCGCCAGCGTCTTGACCTGCCTGTCCTTCGTGTGCACGTAGCCCTCGTCGTGCACCCAGGTGGCGAGCACCTTGGTGCCCGGGAACTCCTTGAGCGCATTCTTGTTGAGGTAGTCCCACGCCGCGCGTGCGCCCACCTCGGCCGAGTTGGTCATGAACGGCAGTTCGAACACTTCCATCAACGGAAACCGCCCGGCGGTGTAGCCCGGCAGCGTGATCACCAGGTCGTCGACACCATCCTTCACGCGGTCGACCAGTTGCGGCGGTGTGCCGCCACCGCTCATCGCCGGCAGGATCTGGCACTTCAGCTTGTTGGCCGACTCACTAGCGATCTTGTCGCACCACGGCACGATCAGGTTCACCGAGGCCATCGCCTGCGGATTCCAGATGTGATGGAACTTGAGCGTGACCTCCTGCGCCACCGCGGGCAACGCGAAGGCGGCGGCGATCAGGGAGAGAACGAAACGTTTCATTGGAATGTCTCCAGGGTAATGGGATGGGTGATCAGCGCCACACTTCAGCGGCCGTCTCGACGACCAGCCTCAACTTGCTGCGTTGTGCCTCAACGGCGATGTTATTGCCATGGACCGTACTGGAAAACCCGCACTGCGGGCTGAGGCAGAGCTGGTCGAGCGGGGCGTACCTGGCGGCTTCGTCGATCCGGCGCTTCAGCACGTCCTTGTTCTCCATCTCGCCGAACTTGGTCGTCACGAGACCGAGCACCACGGTCTTGCCGGGCTTGATGTAGCGCAGCGGCCGGAAATCGCCCGAGCGGTCGTCGTCGTACTCCATGAAGTAGGCGTCGAGGTTCATCTCGGACAGCAGCGCCTCGGCCACCGGCTCGTAGTTGCCCGACGCGGCGTGCGTGCTCTTGAAGTTGCCGCGGCACAGGTGCATGGCCAGCGTCATGCCAGCGGGCTTCCTGGCCACCACCTTGTTGATGAACCCGGCGTAGCGGTGCGGCAACTCATTCGGATCGTCGCCCCGCTGGCGTGCCGCCTCGCGCATCTTTTCGTCGCACAGATAGGCCATGTTGGTGTCGTCCATCTGCACGTAGCGGCAACCTGCGTCGTACAGGGATTGAAGCTCCTCGCCATAGGCTTGGGCGACGTCGTCGTAGAACGACGGATCGAGCTCGGGATAGGCCTCGCGGCTGATGCCGGCACGCCCGCCCCGGAAGTGAAGCATCGTCGGCGACGGGATCGTCACCTTCGGTGTCATGCCTGCAGCGATCTGGCTCTTCAGGTATTCGAAATCGGCACGCTGGATG
The DNA here is from genome assembly GCA_029884035.1 of Aquincola sp. Lineage (GTDB taxonomy): Bacteria > Pseudomonadota > Gammaproteobacteria > Burkholderiales > Burkholderiaceae_C > CADEEN01. Next base: position 4,632 of record JAOUIM010000123.1, read on the forward strand.
CTCTTGGCGTGCGTGACCTTGCCCGTCACGCGCATCACCGGCGGCGCCAGTTCCTCGCTGCCGTCGGGTTTGCGCACCAGCGTCGGGGGGTCGCAGTGCACGCCGCCCAGCTGCTCGAGGAAGTCGATGTGGAAATAGGTGCGGCGGAACTCGCCGTCGGTGATGCTCTGCAGGCCCACGTCCTGCTGGAACTTGACGATCTCGCTGATCGCGCGATCCTCGACGGCGCGCAGCTGCTCGGCCGTGATCTCGCCGCGCGCCTTCTGCTCGCGCGCGTCGAGCAGGTATTTGGGACGCAGGAAGCTGCCGACATGGTCTGCGCGAAAGGGCGGCGTGGTGCGTGCGGTCATGGCGTGACTCTCCCTGGGATAGTGCAAAGACTACTGCGCGTGCCTATCGGAGGGCATGAGGGCAAACCGAGGGTCCTGGTCCCGGGCAGGCCGTCGCGGCGCTACGTTGCCGCGCGCGCGGGCAACTTCAGGACGCCGGTGACCAGTCCGGTGCCGATCAGGATGACCGCACAGCCGGCGACCATCGCCGCAGTGATCGACTCGCCGAGGAACAGCGCGCCCCACAGCAGGCCGAACAGCGGGATCAGAAACGTGACCGTGATGGCGCGCGAGGCCCCCAGGCTCGCGATCAGCCGGAAGTAGAGAACCAGAGCGATGCCGGTGCACGCGACGGACAGCGCACCCAGGCTGGCCCAGGCCGCCGCACTGGGCGTCGTTCGCGGCCACTGCCATGCGGCCGGCAGCGCGAGCATCAGTGCCGCGGCGCCCTGGCTGCCGGCTGCCGCTGCCAGCGGCGGCACGCCTGTCAGCGAGCGTCTGGTGTAGTTGGCCGCCAAGCCGTAGCACAGCGTGGCCAACAGGCAGGCTCCGATCGCCGCGGCCGCGCTCACGCCATGGTCGCCCGGCTTGAAGCTGGCCTTGTCCCAGGCCAGCATCACGACGCCGACAAATCCCACGAAGACGCCGAGCAGTCGTGAGGGCGAGAGCCGATCGTTCAGCCACAGCCAGCCGATCAGCACGCCCCACAGGGGTGCCGTCGCGTTGAGGATCGATGACAGCCCGGCGTTGATGGCCAGCGCGGCGATAGCGAACATGAGGTAGGGGATGGTCGAATTGAGCACGCCGACGGTCACGATCTGGCGCCAGTGCTGGCGCAGCACGGCGCCCTGGCCTCGCAGCGCCACCAGCGGCAACAGGAACAGCGCCGCGCCCCCGACGCGCAGTGCGGTCAGCGGCACCGCGCCGAACTCGCCGGCGCCCAGGCGCATGAACAGGAACGACGCGCCCCAGAGCGCGGCCAGCGTGAGCAGCGCGATCAGATCGGCGACTCGCATCGGTGTCAGGCGAGCAGCACGCCCTCGTGCTGCAGCAACCGCTCCTTGCGCGGCAGCCCGCTCGCATAGCCGGTGAGCGAGCCGTCGGCGCCGATCACGCGGTGGCACGGCACGATCACGGCCACCGGATTGCGCCCCACCGCCGAGCCGGTGGCGCGCGGCATCGCGCCATGGCCGACCCGTGCCGCGACCTCGCCGTAGGTGCACGTGCGACCGAAGGGAATGGTCAGCAACGCCTGCCACACCGCACGCTGGAAGGCGCTGCCGTGCAGGTCGAGCGCAAGTTCGTCGAGCGACGGATCCCGGCCGTCCCAATAGGCGTCGAGCCAGTGCCTTGCGGCCACCACATGCGGGTTGCGCGGCGCAACCTTTGCGTCTGGCGACTCGAAGGGGCCCTGGTGGTGCTTGTCGCCGTCGAACAGCAGTGCAGCCAGGCCCCGTTCCGTGGCCAGTGCCGCCATCGGGCCGATCGGGGTGTCGATCATCGCCTTTGCGGTGATCGGCACGTCGGCAAAGACAGTCATCGTTGTCGTCATGTTCCGGTCTCCAGGGACTTCCAAAGTTTCATCACCGCGTACGAGCGCCAGGGTCGCCAGGCCTGGCTGCATGCTGCAACCGCCTTGACGTCGCGCGTGCCCAGCGCGCTCATCACGCCCACGTCCGTGGCTGGAAAGGCATCGGGCCAGGACAGTGCACGCATCGCGATCAACTGCACCGTCCATTCGCCGATGCCCGGCAATGCCCGCAGCGCATCGAGCGTGGGCGCCAGCGGGGCGCCGCGGTGCAACGCGATGCGGCCTGCGGCCACCTCGCGAGCCAGCGCCTGCAGCGCGCCGGCACGCTGTCGCACGATACCCAGCGTTCCGATCGAGACCGCACTCGCGTTGGCCAGTGTGGCGGCATCGGGAAAGCAACGCGTGAGGTCGTCGTACGGAGTCGAGATCGGCGCGCCGAAGCGCTCCACCAGGCGCGAGATGAAGGTGCGCGCTGCCGCGACAGTGACCTGCTGGCCGAGGATCACGCGCACCGCCGACTCGAATCCGTCCATGCCATTGGGCACGCGAAGGCCGGGCACCGCAGGGCCGGGCAGCGCGGCGAGCGCCGGATCGATGAGCGACGGATCGGCATCGAGGTCCAGCCCCTGGCGCACGCGCTCGAGGACGCTGCCGAGCGCCGGCAGCAACGAGGCTGCCACCTGCAATTCGAATTCGTGATGCTCGGGCACGAAGTGCCCGGCGACCCAGCCCGTCAAGGTCTCGCCGCGATGCGCGAGTGCGAGGGTGCGGCGCAGCGAGCGCGCCACGACGTCGGCCGACTCGACGCCCGCCACGCGCCGTGCGGCAAGAAAGCCAAGCAGGCCGTCGATGTCGTAGGGCGGCCGGTAGGCCAGCCGCAGCGCGAGCGCACCGCGCGGTGCGAAACCGCGCTGCCTGCGCAGCGCGGTCGGGCTCATCCGATAGCGCGAAGCGAATGCATCGTTGAAGCGGCGCAGGCTCGAATAGCCGCTCGCATGCGCCACCGCGGTCACCGGCAGCGGCGTGTCGGTCAACAGCCGCTTGGCCAACAGGAGGCGCTGCGTCGTCAGGTAGTCGATCGGCGAGACGCCATGCTCCGCCGCGAAGATGCGGCGCAGGTGGCGGTCGGTGACGCCCAGGCGCGCCGCCACGTCGGGCAGGTAGAGCTCGTCACCCGCGCGCGCTGCCGCGTCGATCAGCCTCGCCGCCTGGTGGGCCAGCACCTGTGGCGAATCGACGAGCGACAGGCCCGGTGCCAGCTCGGGCCGGCAGCGCAGGCAGGGACGGAAGCCCGCCGCCTCCGCGCTCGGCGCATTGGGGAAGAAGCGGCAGTTGCGCTGCATCGGCGTGCGCACGCGACAGACCGGCCGGCAGTACACGCCGGTGGAGGTGACGCCGACGAACAGCCGCCCGTCGAAGCGTGCGTCGTGTGCGACCACCGCGCGGTAGGCGGCCTGCGCGTCGATCGGCCTGAGGGCGTTGTCGGTGTTCACGGTGCAGGCATCATAGGCCGCGTGCAGACCAGCACTCGCCGTTTTCGGACCTGTGCCCGCGCGGCATACAGTGCCGGGCATTGCCAGCGAAGGAGGGCCTGCAATGGGCTTGCGAGAACGCTTTGGCCGGCCGCTGCGTCTGGCCGTCATCGGCGGGGGGGTCGATTCGTGGATCGGCCAGATGCATCGCGGTGCCGCCGAGTTCGACGGCTGGTGGCGGGTTGTGGCCGGCGTGTTCTCGAGCGACCCGGCACGTTCGCGTGCGGCAGGCACGCTGTTCGGCATCGACGGCTCCCGCGCTTACGGCACCGTCGACGAGATGCTGCACGCCGAAGCGCAGCGGGTCGACTGCGCCGATGCGGTGGCGATCATGAGCCCCAACGACACGCACTACCCGTTCGCCGCCGCTGCGCTCGGTGCCGGGTTGGATGTGGTGGTCGACAAGCCGGTGAGCGAAACACATGCGCAGGCGCTCGATCTCGCCACGCGCGCCCAGGCGCGTGGACGCCTTATCGCCGTCGCCCATGGCTATTCGGCCTATCCGATGGTCCGGCATGCACGCGCGCTGGTGCTTGGCGGTGCGATCGGCGCGGTGCGCTTCGTGCAGGTCGAGTACATCCAAAGTGGCCTGGCGACGCGGCTGGAGGACGGGCCACTGACGAATCGTCTGCGCTGGATCCTCGACCCGGCGCGCAGCGGGCTGGCATTGGTGATGAGCGCGATCGGCTGCCACGCGCAGCACCTGGCGAGTTTTGTGGCCGGCAGGCGCATCGCGCGCGTGTCCGCCGACGTCGGCGCGCTGCTGCCCGGGCGCAAGGTCATCGACCACGTGTCGGCGCTGCTCGAGTTCGACGGCGGCGCTCGCGGCACGTTCGTTGCCACGCAGGCGGCCGCTGGCGCCGAGAACGACATCCGCCTGCGCGTGTACGGCGAATCGGGATCGATCGAGTGGTGGCATCGCGAGCCGAGCTACCTCAGGCTCGCGATGCAAGACGAGCCGGTCCGCACGATCGGCCGCGGCGATGCGTATCTTCCGGGCGCGATCATCGCCGGCGGCCGCACGCCGCGCGGCCATCCCGAAGGCCTTCGCGAGGCGTTCGCCAACATC
>JAOUIM010000124.1 GCA_029884035.1 Aquincola sp.
CCTTGCAGGTGCGGGAACAGGCATAACGAACGACATGCTGCTCAGCCTGACCCAATGGTTGCAGACCCTCTACCCCGAGGAGCTGGGTTTCCTGCGCGTGTTCCAGTACCTCACGTTCCGCGCCATGCTCGCGGCGATGACGGCGCTGCTGATCGGCCTGGTCTTCGGGCCCTGGGTCATCAGGCGCCTGGCCGAGCTGAAGATCGGCCAGCCGATCCGCGAGTACGGCGTGGCCGCGCATCTGGCCAAGCGCGGCACGCCGACGATGGGTGGTGTGCTGGTGCTGCTGGGCATCGCGGTGTCCACCGTGCTGTGGTTCGACTGGAGCAACCGCTTCGTCTGGGTCGTGATGCTCGTGACCTTCGGCTTCGGCACGATCGGTTGGGTCGACGACTGGCGCAAGGTCGTCGACAAGAACCCGGAGGGCATGCGATCGCGCGAGAAGTACTTCTGGCAGTCGGTGATCGGTCTCGTCGCGGCCTTCTACCTGACGTTCGCGGTCTCCGAGAACACCAACCTGCGTGTGTTCGAACTGTTCATGCGCTGGGTCACGAGCGGCTTTTCCACCGACCTGCCGCCCAAGGCCGACCTGCTGGTGCCGTTCTTCAAGACCGTGAGCTACCCGCTGGGCGTGTGGGGTTTCATCATCCTCACCTACCTCGTGATCGTCGGCGCCAGCAATGCGGTCAACCTGACCGACGGCCTTGACGGCCTGGCCATCATGCCCGTCGTGATGGTGGGCTCTGCGCTCGGCGTGTTCGCCTACGTCGTGGGTAACGCCCAGTTCTCGCGCTACCTGCTGTTCCCGCACATCCCCGGTGCCGGCGAACTGCTGATCTTCTGCGCCGCGATGGCCGGCGCAGGCCTCGCGTTCCTGTGGTTCAACGCGCACCCGGCGCATGTGTTCATGGGCGATGTCGGCGCGCTCGCGCTCGGTGGCGCGCTCGGCACGATCGCGGTCATCACTCGGCAGGAGATCGTGCTCGCGATCATGGGCGGCATCTTCGTCGTCGAGGCGCTGTCGGTGATGGTGCAGGTGGCCTGGTTCAAGTACACCAAGCGCCGGTACGGCGAAGGCCGGCGCATCCTGCTGATGGCCCCGTTGCACCACCACTTCGAGAAGAAGGGCTGGCCCGAGACGCAGGTCGTGATCCGCTTCTGGATCATCACGATGCTGCTGTGCCTGGTCGGCCTCGCGAGCCTCAAGCTGAGATGAAGCACCTGGCCGACCTCTGCGTCCTCGTGCTCGGCCTGGGCGACACCGGCCTGGCGATGGCCTCGTGGTGCGCGCGTCACGGCGCGGCGGTGCGCGTGTGGGACTCACGCGAATCGCCACCGCAGGCCGCTGCGCTCGCGCTGGCCGTGCCCACGGCCTCGCTGTTGCGCGGTCCGCTCGAGCCTTCGGCGCTTGCCGACGTGCGCCTCGTGCTCAAGAGCCCCGGGCTGGCGCCGCACGACGGGCGCATCGCCCCCCTGCTGGCGGCGGCGCGCGCCCAGGGCATCGCGGTGCACGGTGAGCTCGACCTGTTCGCTCACGCGCTGCGCGACCTGCACGCCGAGCGCGGCTACACGCCCGACGTGCTGGCCATCACCGGCACCAACGGCAAGACGACGACGACCGCACTCACGGCGTTGCTGGTCGAGCGCTGCGGCCGCCGCGTCGCGACGGCGGGCAACATCGGACCGACCATGCTCGACACGCTGGGCGCCGCGCTCGACGCGCGCGCCGAGGACGGCTGCGCCGCGGCACTGCCCGAGGTGTGGGTGCTCGAGCTTTCGAGTTTCCAACTCGACGGCGTGCGCACCTTCGAACCCACCGCCTCGACCGTGCTCAACGTAACGCAGGACCACCTCGACTGGCACGGTTCGATGGACGCCTACGCCGCCGCAAAGGCACGCGTGTTCGGCAGCTGGGCCACGATGGTGATCAACCGCGACGATCCCGCGGTCGAAGCCATGGTGCCCGCGCCCGTGCAGGGCAAGGGCAAGTCCAAGCCGGTCGAGCGCACGGTGGTGCGGTTCGGGCTCGGTGCGCCGAAGCGCTCCGGCGACTTCGGGCTCGTGGTCGACAACGGCATGGCGTGGCTGGTGCGCGCGGTGGGTGACGAGGAACCGGGCCCGCGGCGGCGCGGTGCGGCCGTTGCGACGGCTGCCGCGGACGACTTCCACCTGCAGCGCCTGATGCCCGCCGACGCGCTGCGCATTCGCGGCCGCCACAACGCGGCCAATGCGCTTGCCGCGCTCGCGCTGGCGTCCGCGATCGGCTGTCCGCTCGCGCCGATGCTGCACGGCCTGCGCGAATACCGCGGTGAGCCGCACCGCGTGGCATTCGTGGCCAGCGTCGGTGGCGTCGAGGCGTTCGACGACAGCAAGGGCACCAACGTCGGTGCCACGGTGGCAGCGCTGCAGGGCCTGGGTGCCGACAAGGCCCCGGGCCGGCTGGCCTGCATCCTCGGCGGCGACGGCAAGGGCCAGGACTTCGCGCCGCTGGCCGCACCGGTGTCGCAATACGCGTGTGCGGTGGCGACGATCGGCAAGGACGCCGCGGCGATCGAACGTGCACTCGCCGGTACCGACGTGCCGGTACAGCGCCACGACACCCTCGAAGCCGCCACCGCATGGTGCTTCGCGCGGGCCCGCTCCGGCGATGCGGTGCTGCTGAGCCCCGCCTGCGCGAGCCTGGACATGTTCCGCAACTACGGCCACCGCGCCGACGTGTTCGTCGCTGCGGTCCAGGCCTGCGCCCAGGCGCGCGGCGAGGTGCTCGCATGATGAGCGCGGTGCTCGCAGGGTGGCGCAACCGCCTGGGCGCTCTGCGCCTGCGCTGGATCGGCGGCGAGGATGCCGCGCTGCCGATCCGCGAGTGGACCGGTACCGAGCACACCCGGCGAGCCCGCGGCTCGCTCGCGATGGGCTTCGACCAGGCGCTGGTCTGGGTCGTGATCGGCCTCCTGGTGCTGGGGCTCGTGATGGTCTACTCGGCCTCGGTCGCACTGCCCGACAACCCGAAGTTCGCGCGCTACGCACCGACCCACTTCCTGTCGCGGCACGTGGTCTCGATGGCGATCGCCGTCGTCGCCGCGCTCGTCGTGCTTCAGATCCCGATCCGCCTGTGGGAGAAGTGGGCGCCGTGGGTCTTCGTCGCGGCGCTTGCGCTGCTCCTCGTCGTGCTGATCCCGTTCGTCGGCAAGGGGGTCAACGGCGCGCGGCGCTGGATCCCGCTCGGTGTCATGAACTTCCAGCCGAGCGAGCTGGCCAAGCTCGGCATCGCGCTGTACGCGGCCAGCTACATGGTCCGCAAGATGGACACGCGCGAGAATTTCTTCCGCGCCGTCACGCCGATGGCCATCGCGCTGGGCTTCGTCGGCATCCTGCTGCTGGCCGAGCCCGACATGGGCGCCTTCATGGTGATTGCCGCGATCGCGCTGGGCATCCTGTTTCTCGGCGGGGTCAACGGCCGCATGTTCGCGCTGGCGACGATGGTGCTGCTGGCCGCCTTCGTGCTGATGATCGTGATGAGCCCGTGGCGTGCCGAGCGCATCTTCGCCTACCTCGACCCGTGGAACCCGCAGTACGCGCAGGGCCGCGCCTACCAGCTCACGCACTCGCTGATCGCGTTCGGCCGCGGCGAGATCTTCGGCCAGGGCCTGGGCGCTTCCGTCGAGAAGCTGCACTACCTGCCCGAGGCGCACACCGACTTCCTGCTGGCCGTGATCGGCGAGGAACTCGGCTTCGTCGGCGTGCTCGCAGTGATCGTGGCCTTCTTCTGGCTCACGCGTCGCATCTTCGTGATCGGGCGCCAGGCGGTCGCGCTCGACCGCGTGTTCGCCGGCCTGATGACGCAGGGCATCGGCATCTGGGTCGGCGGGCAGGCGTTCATCAACATGGGCGTCAACCTGGGTGTGCTGCCGACCAAGGGGCTGACGCTGCCACTGATGTCGTACGGCGGCTCCGCGATCCTGCTGAACATCGTGGCGCTCGCGATCGTGCTGCGGGTCGACATGGAGAATCGCCAACTCATGCGCGGAGGGCGACCGTGAGCGCCGCCGGGCCGCTCCGAAGGCGCTCGCTCCCCCTCGCGGGGACCGGCTGCCAGGGCCGTAGGGGGCTCGTGTGATGCCGCACCTCGTCGTGATGGCTGCCGGCACCGGAGGCCACGTCATCCCCGGCCTGGCCGTCGCGCAGGAAATGCAGCACCGCGGCTGGACCGTGTCGTGGCTCGGCACGCACCAGGGCATGGAGAACCGTCTCGTGCCCAGTGCCGGCATCGCGCTCGACGCGATCGGCTTCACCGGCCTGCGCGGCAAGGGCCTCGTGCACACGCTGACCGGCGGCGTGCGCATGCTCAAGGCCTTCTGGGAGTGCCTGGCCATCCTGCGCCGGCGCGGCGCCGATGCGGTGCTCGGCATGGGCGGCTATGTCTGTTTCCCCTGCGGCCTGATGGCCTCGTTGCTCGGCAAGCCGCTGATGCTGGTCAACGCCGACGCGTCGATGCTGCTGTCCAACCGTGCGTTGCTGCCGGTGGCCGATCGCGTGGCGTTCGGCTTCGATGGCGCGGCCGCCGCGAAGACAAAGCGCGCGGTCGTCACCGGCAACCCGGTGCGCGCCGAGATCGAGGCGCTGCCCGAACCGGCCGAGCGCTTCGCAGGGCGTCAGGGTCCGCTGAACCTGCTGGTGGTCGGCGGCAGCCTCGGTGCGCGCGTGCTCAACGAGACGATGCCGCAGGCAATCGCGCGCATCGATCCGGCTCGGCGGCCGCATGTCGTGCACCAGACCGGCGCGCTCAACCGGGACGCGGTGCGCGAGGCCTACGCCGCCGCTGGCGTGCACGAGGGCGTCGAGGTCGTCGCTTTCATCGACGACATGGCGGCGCACCTGTCGGCCTGCGACGCGATGATCTGCCGCGCCGGCGCGGTGACGGTGAGCGAACTGTGCGCCGCCGGCGTGCCGGCGATCCTGGTGCCGCTGATCGTCAGCACGACCTCGCACCAGCGCGACAACGCGCAGTTCATGGCCCAGCACGGCGCGGCGATCCACTTGCCGCAGGCCGAGATGACGCCTGAGCGGCTGGCCGAACTGATGCTCGCGCTGGACCGCACGCAACTGCTGGCGATGGCCGAGAAGGCCAAGGCCCTGGGCCGGCCGCGCGCCGCCGCGCGCGTGGCCGACGAGATCGAATTGCTGGTGCGAAAGCCATGAAATACGACGTCAAGCATCGCGGCCTCTCCATCGTGAATCGACGGGCGCCGGCGAAGTCGCGTGCGTCCGAGGAGGTCCGCGCATGAAGCACGCCGTCAAGCACCTGCATTTCGTCGGCGTGGGCGGCTCGGGCATGAGCGGCATCGCCGAGATCCTGCACAACCTCGGCTACAAGGTCAGCGGCAGCGACCAGAGCGACAGCGCGACGCTGCGGCGCCTGAAGTCGCTCGGCATCACCACCTTCGTCGGCCACGACGCGAAGCACATCGGCCGCGCCGACGCCGTGGTCACCTCCACCGCGGTCAGCGGCGGCAACCCCGAGGTGATCGCCGCGCGCGCGGCGCGCGTGCCGGTCGTGCCGAGGGCCGTGATGCTGGCCGAGCTGATGCGCCTGAAGCGCGGCATCGCGATCGCCGGCACGCATGGCAAGACCACGACGACTTCGCTGGTGGCCAGCGTGCTTGCCGAAGCAGGCCTGGACCCGACCTTCGTGATCGGCGGGCGCCTGAACAGCGCCGGCGCCAACTCGCGCCTCGGGTCCGGCGAGTACATCGTGGTCGAGGCCGACGAGAGCGACGCCTCGTTCCTCAACCTGATGCCGGTGCTCGCGGTCGTCACCAACATCGACGGCGACCACATGGAGACCTACGGCCACGATTTCGCGCGCCTGAAGGCGGCGTTCGTGGACTTCCTGCACCGCATGCCGTTCTACGGCGCGGCCGTCGTCTGCGGCGACGACCCGGGCGTGCAGTCGATCGTGCCGATGGTCTCGCGCCGCGTCATCCGCTATGGCTTCGGGGCGGGCAACGAGGTGCGCGCGACCCAGGTCGAGGCGCTGCCCGGCGGTCAGATGCGCTTCGTCGTCGAACGGCGCAACGGGGTGGCAATGCCGCCGCTGCCGGTCACGCTGAACCTGCCCGGCGAGCACAACGTCAACAACGCGCTGGCCGCGATCGCGCTGGCCACCGAACTCGAGATCGCCGACGCGCCGATCGCCGCTGCGCTGGCCCACTTCGCCGGTGTCGGTCGCCGCTTCCAGCGCTTCGGCGACGTCCCGGCGAAGGACGGCTCGGGGCGCTTCACCCTGATCGACGACTATGGCCATCACCCGGCCGAGATGGCCGCGGTGATCGCCGCGGCGCGCGGCGCCTTCCCGGGCCGGCGCCTGGTGCTTGCGTTCCAGCCGCACCGCTACACGCGCACGCGCGACTGCTTCGAGGACTTCGTCAAGGTGCTCGGTACCGCCGATGTGGTGCTGCTGACCGAGGTCTATGCCGCGGGCGAGCCGCCGATCGTCGCCGCCGACGGCCGCACGCTGGCGCGCGCGCTGCGCGTTGCGGGCAAGGTCGATCCGGTCTTCGTCGACGAGGTCGATGCGCTGGCCGCCGCGGTGCTCGAACATGCGCGCGCTGATGATGTCGTGATCGTGATGGGTGCGGGCTCGATCGGCGGCGTCGCGCCGCGCATCGTCGAGTTGGGTGGAGGCGCAGCATGAAGCGGGCCGAGCGCCGGGCCGCTCCCAAGCCGGCCCGCATCCCATGGGCCACGAAGGGGCCCCTACCGGCCCCTGGGGATCGGCCGATGTACTCGTCGGGCGAGGGGCTGTCATGACACGGTTTGGCAAGGTCGCAGTGCTGATGGGCGGCTCGAGCGCCGAGCGCGAGATCTCGCTGCTGTCCGGCGGCGGCGTGCTCGCGGCGCTGAAGAGCCAGGGCATCGACGCGCACGCGTTCGACCCGGCCGAGCGCGACCTCGTCGAGCTCAAGCGCGAGGGCTTCGCGCGTTGCTTCATCGCGCTGCACGGCCGCCACGGCGAGGACGGCACGGTGCAGGGCGCGCTCGAGTTGCTCGGCATCCCCTACACCGGCAGCGGCGTGATGGCCAGCGCGATCGCGATGGACAAGGTGATGACCAAGCGCCTGTGGGTTGCCGAGGGCCTGCCGACGCCGCGCCATGTGGTGCTCGCCGAGGGTGAGCAGGACGCTTCGCACACAAGGCGCGTCCCCGACGAGCTCGGGCTGCCGGTGATCGTCAAGCCGCCGCACGAGGGTTCGTCGATCGGCGTCACCAAGGTGGTCGGCTACTCGGGCATGCGCGATGCGGTCGCGCTCGCGGCGCGCTACGACGCCGAGGTGCTTTGCGAGGAGTTCATCGACGGCGAGGAGGTCACCTGCCCCGTGATCGGCGAGGGCGAGACTGCCCGCGCGCTGCCGGTGGTACGTATCGTCGCGCCCGAGGGCGCCTACGACTACCAGAACAAGTACTTCACCGACGAGGTGAAATACCTGGTGCCCAGCGGCCTGCCCGCGGCGGAGGAGGCCGAGATCCAGCGCATCGTGCTGGCCGGCTACCGCACGCTCGGCTGTCGCGGCTGGGGGCGTGCCGACCTGATGATCCGCGCGGCCGACCGCAAGGCCTTCCTGCTCGAGATGAACACCTCGCCGGGCATGACGGGCCACTCCCTGGTGCCCAAATCCGCCGCAGCCGCGGGCATCGGCTACGAAACACTGTGCGTGCAGTTGCTGGCACTGGCTCGGCTGGACGGCATTTCTGTCGGCGGGCCGCGCCGCGGCGCGGCAACGGAGGGCTGAGACCGATGGCCAACGCACGGAAGCCCTCACGCCGCAGCCGTCGCGAAGCGGACACGCCGCCGCTGGACGTGCGCGTGATGAACGGCGCCGCCGCGCTGCTGTTCGCTGCGGCGGTGCTCGTGCTCGCCTGGGCCGCGGTCAAGTGGGCCACGCGCTCGCCGGTGTTCACCGTGCGGGCGATCTCGCTGGATGCGAGTCTGCAGCGCACCAACCTGGCGACAGTGCGTGCCAACGCACTGCCGCGCCTGGCAGGCAACTTCTTCAGTGTCGATCTCGATGCGACGCGCGCCGCGTTCGAATCCGTGCCCTGGGTGCGCCGCGCGGTGGTGCGGCGGGTGTGGCCGGACCGGCTCGCGGTCACGCTCGAGGAGCACGAGGCGGCCGCGCTGTGGCAGGGCGAAGGCGGTGCCGAGCGACTGGTCAACACGCACGGCGAGATCTTCGAGGCGAACCTGGGCGATGTCGAGGACGAGGCCCTGCCGATCCTCGCCGGGCCCGACACCCAGTCGGCACCGATGCTCGCGATGCTGCGGCGGCTGGGTGTGGCGATGGCACGGTTGTCCGACCCGGTGCAGACGCTGCACCTGTCGAGCCGGGGATCGTGGCGGGTCGAGCTCGATGGCGGCGCGACGCTCGAACTCGGGCGCGGCACCGACGACGAGGTGGTGGCGCGAGTCGACCGCTTCATGCGCACGTTCGGGTCGGTCACCGCCCGCTTCGGCGGCGCGCCGCGCGCGCTCGTGACCGCGGACCTGCGGCACCCGGATGGCTATGCGTTGCGCCTGGCCGGCATCTCCACCGCAACCAAGCAGTGATCGACAAGGACACCCGGATGGCCACGAAGGAATACAAGGATCTGGTGGTGGGACTGGACATCGGCACCGCCAAGGTGATGGCCGTGGTGGCCGAGGTGATGCCCGATGGTGCGCTGCGAATGGCCGGGCTCGGCACCGCGAGCGCGCACGGGCTCAAGCGCGGCGTCGTCGTCAACATCGATGCCACGGTGCAGTCGATCCAGCAGGCGCTCAAGGAGGCCGAGCTGATGGCCGACTGCAAGATCACGCGCGTCTACACCGGCATCACCGGCAGCCACATCCGCGGCCAGAATTCCACCGGCATGGTGATCGTGCGCGACAAGGAGGTCACGCCGGCGGACGTGGCGCGCGTCGTCGACACCGCCAAGGCGATCAACATCCCGAACGACCAGCGCCTGCTGCTGGTGGAGCCGCAGGAGTTCGTGATCGACGGCCACGAGGTCAAGGAGCCG
>JAOUIM010000125.1 GCA_029884035.1 Aquincola sp.
CGCGCCATGCTCAGCCAAGTCCTGTCGACCTTGAACCGTCTGATGCCCCGCGACAACGTCCGCGACGCCGACCAAACCGAAGAAAGGGTCGAGAGCAGTTGGCACACGTCCAGCTACGAGCTGGCGAGTGGCCTCGACGTGATCGAGATCGTCGTCGACAAGCCCCCGGTGTTCTGCGACACGATGCCTGCCTGGCACCCGCCGCCGGTGGCCTGACACGGGCGTCCTGGCACGGCTGGCACGGCATGATGGACGCTTAGCCAAATCAACATGTCGAGGCTGCACCATGGTCAAAGCCATCTGGAACGGGGTCGTGATCGCCGAGAGCGACGACACCGTCGTCGTCGAGGGCAATCACTACTTCCCAGAGTCGAGCGTCAGGCGCGAGTACCTGACGTTCTCGAACCACCGCACGAGCTGTCCATGGAAAGGGCAGGCGCGGTACCACAGCCTGCTCGTCAACGGCGAACTCAACCCGGACGCGGTGTGGTACTACCCCGACCCGAGCGAGGCCGCGGCGCAGATCAAGGGGCGGCTCGCATTCTGGAAGGGCGTTCAGGTCGCCTGAGCCAGCTCAGGCCAGACGCCCGGCACGGAAGTCCTCGAGTGCCTGAGTGATCTCGGCCTGCGTGTTCATCACGAACGGGCCGTATTGCGCGATCGGCTCGCCGAGCGGCTGGCCGGCAACGAGGATCGCGCGCGCGCCGGCCGGCCCGGCGGCCAACGCCACACCGTCGCCGCGGTTGGCGAGGATCGCCATGCGCTGGACCGGTACGGTCTGGCCGACGATCGCCACCTCGCCACGGTAGACGTACACGAAAGCGTTGTGCTCGGCGGGCAGTGGTTGCTCGAACGTGATGCCGGCATCGAGGTGCAAGTCCAGGTACAGCGGCCGCGTGGCCTCGCGCTGCACCGCGCCCGACACGCCGTGCGTCGCACCGGCGATCACGCGCGCGGTCACCCCCGGGGCCCGCCACTCCGGAACCTCGGGGCTCTGGATGTCGCGATACCAGGGCGGGTTCATCTTGTCCTTGGCGGACAGGTTGAGCCAGAGCTGGAATCCTTCCATGCGGCCCTCGTTCTGCTCGGGCAATTCGCTGTGGATCACACCGCGTCCGGCGGTCATCCATTGCACGCCGCCGTCGCGCAGCAGCCCTTCGTGGCCGGCCGAATCGCGGTGGCGCATGCGCCCGGCGAGCATGTAGGTCACCGTCTCGAAGCCGCGATGCGGGTGGTCCGGGAAACCGGCGATGTAGTCGTCGGCCGCGTCGCTGCCGAAGGCGTCCAGCATCAGGAACGGGTCAAGCCGGCGCTGCAGATCCTGCGTCAGCACGCGCGTGAGCTTGACACCCGCGCCGTCGCTGGTGGCACGTCCGACCACGATGCGTTCGACGAGGCGGGCAGAGACAAGGGGTTTTGCAGCATTCTCCATGGCGGGACTGTAGGCGCGCCAAGCGCCGCTGCCGGTGCACCGACTTGCATGCGGCGTTCAAAGAATCCGCAAGCTGGCGCTACGCTTGGCGCGTGAGCGCCCCGATCTCCGCCGTACACCGTCGCCGCCTGCGCGAGATCTGGCGCTCGGCGGGCTGGCCTTGCCAGGACATGGTCGAGGTCGAGCTGCTGGACGCCGGCCTGCTCGAGCGCATGCGTGACGTCCACGGGCGCGAGACATTGCGCGTCACTGATGCCGGCATCTCGGAGCTTGCAGGCACGCTGGCGCGCAATCGCCAGGTGCGCGACGCGCATGAGGGGCTGGTCGCACGGGTCGCACTCGAACTCCAGCGTGCGGGGCGCATTGCGTGGTGCGGACTGGCGCTGCGGGCGCAGGTCGCCGATCCGGGCCACCCGAAGGGCGAGCGCTGGACGATGGCGATGCCCGACGTGTTCTCGGTGCGACACACCAGTGTGGCCGGCTACCTGCAGCCCGAGGTGCACGAGATCAAGGTGCGCCGCGCCGACCTGCTGTCCGACCTGCGGCGCCCGGCCAAGCGCCAGGCCTACCTCGGCATGGCCGGAGCCTGCTGGTACGTGCTCGCCGAGGGCATCGGCTCGGCGGAAGACATCCCGTGCGATTGCGGCGTGATGGTCGCTCGCGGCGAGGCCTTTGCCACCCTCGATGTCGAGCGCGCGGCACCTTCGCGCGCAATGCCATTCGAGGCCGGGCTGCCGTTCCCGGTCTGGATGGCGCTGGCGCGTGCGACCCCGGTGCCTGAGCTGACCGACGACGAGCCTCAGCGCCGCCTCGGGGAACCCCCGAGCGCCTAAGGGCCGGGCTGGCGGCGCACAATGAACCGGTGCGCCGCACAGCGCGCACGGAGCGACACCATGCCCCGCCTTGAAACTTTCGCCGCTGCTGCCCTGATCGCGCTGGCCCTGTCCGGTCCCGTCCGTGCAGCGGCAGGGGGCTTGCCGTCCAGCAACGTGGCTTGGCTGACCGCCTCGGCCGACGCCGATATCGAGCGCGCGTTCTCACAGGCGAGGACGCAGAAGAAGCCGGTGCTGCTTTACTGGGGGGCGACTTGGTGCCCGCCGTGCAATCAGCTCAAGGTCACGTTGTTCAACCGTCAGGATTTCGCGGCGCAGAGCAAGCACTTCGTGGCCGTGTTCGTCGACGGTGACCGCCCGGCGGCGCAGAAGCTGGGCGCGCGCTTCAAGGTGAGCGGCTACCCCACGCTCGTGCTGTTCACGCCCGAAGGGACAGAAATCACCCGCCTGCCCGGTGAGGCCGACCCGCCACAGGTGCTGTCACTGCTGGAGGCCGGCTTGGCCGCGGGGCGACCGATCGCCGCGGTGCTGGCCGACGCGCGTGCCGACCGGTCTCTTTCGGCCAACGAGTGGCGCATGCTCGCCTTCCACTCATGGGATGTCGATGACAGCGAGGTGATCGCTTCCGCGGATCGACCGGCGGTCCTGGCTGAGCTCGCGGTCAAGGCGCAGGCCGCGAACGCGGGCGACGTCGAGACCACCACGCGCCTGTGGCTCAAGGCGCTGGCCGCGAGCGACGATGGCAAGGGCCTCAAGCCCGACGCTGTGTTGCAGCAGCGGGTCGAGCGCGTGCTGGCCGATCGGGTCGCCGCTCGCACGCACATGGACGTGCTGATCGGCGGGGCGTCGGACATGGTGAGGGCGCTGACAGCCGAAGACAGCGACGAGCGCCCGGCACTGGTCTCGCGGTTCGATGCTGCGCTGGCGCGCCTGCAGGCCGATGTCACCCTGTCGCGCGGCGACCGCGTCAGTGCGCTGATCGAGCGCGTGGGCCTCGCGCGCCTGGGCCAGGCCAAGGACACGGTCGCGCCCAAGCTACCCGAGTCGCTGGTGAGCGAGGTGCGCGAGTGGTCGGCACGGATGGATCGGGAGATCACCGACGGGTTCGAGCGCCAGGCGGTGATCACCGCGGTGGCGCATATGCAGGGCCAGGCTGGCCTGTGGGGCGAGAGCGATGCCCTGCTCAAGAGCAACCTTGCCAGGAGCCATTCACCCTATTACCTGATGAGCCAGCTCGCGGGTAACGCACGCAAGCTGGGCCGCAAGGACGAGGCTCTGAACTGGTACCAGCAGGCCTACGACAAGAGCGTGGGCCCGGCGACACGGTTGCAGTGGGGCGCGAGCTATGTCAGCGCGCTGGTCGACCTCGCGCCGCAGGATGGGATGCGCATTGAGCGGGCTGCTACGCAGGTGTTTGCCGATGCCGCGAAGGATGCCGGCGCTTTCCACGACCGCAGCGTGCGCTCGTTGCAGCGGGTGGGCAAGAGACTCGCGAGCTGGAACGCTGACGGCAAGCAGGCCGCCGCAATGAAACGCATCCAGGCGCGCGTGGATGCGCTGTGCGGCAAGACGCGGGCTGGTGAGCGCGACACCTGCAAGGCTTTGCTGGCTGGCGGGAAGGGGTGATCGCTGGCTGGCAGTTGTGCCTGAAGGATCGCGGTGACGGCCGATGGGCCGCAGCGCGAAATGGGGACATCCCCCGGATGAGCAGAACCACTGCGCTTCGACGACCAGCCGATCTAGAAGTCGCTTCACTGACAGTGTCCACATGCCACGCCTTATCCTCGATGAAGTCCTGATACATCCGGCGATCCGCGAGCGCATCGCGCGCCACCAGCACGACATCGTGTCGGAAGTGCAGCGCGCAGTTGCCGCCCATCCGGTGGTCGTCGTCGGAATGCGTCAGAACCCGTTCCCAAAGAA
This sequence comes from Aquincola sp., assembly GCA_029884035.1. Lineage (GTDB taxonomy): Bacteria > Pseudomonadota > Gammaproteobacteria > Burkholderiales > Burkholderiaceae_C > CADEEN01. Next base: position 4,189 of record JAOUIM010000125.1, read on the forward strand.
GGCGCGGCGCGCACTCCAGTTGGCCGGCGTCGCGCACCATTACATCGAGTACGGCAGCTACTTCAGTGATTGGCGCCGCCGCAATGCACTCAAGATGTGGACCGGGTGGCCTACCTTTCCGATGGTCTTCGCGCGCGGCACGCTGATCGGCGGCGCCGACGATCTTCAGCGCCTGATCGACAGCGGCGAGTTGCGCACGATGCTGGCGTGAGGCCTTGCGGACCGGCATGCCGGCCGGACAGTGGCGCGGCCGTGCCGTGGATTTCTCGTTCGATTCGCGCGGTCGGGTGGAGCATGCCGCGAGAATGCGCGCCATGCCACAATTCTTCGCAGCCCCACGGCATGCGCTCGCTGCGGCGCTGATCGTGGCCGGCGCAGCCGGCGCCGCGCGGGCCGACACCCCTGCAACCGCCTGCCGCCTGCGCGGCGTGGAGCACGCGGCACAGTGCGGCAGCGTCACGCGCGCGCTCGATCCCGCCCGCCCCGACGGCACGAAGATCGAGGTGCGCTATGCCGTGCTGCCTGCGCTGGCGCGCAACAAGAAGCCCGACCCGGTGTTCTTCTTCTCCGGTGGCCCGGGCCAGAGCGCGATCGATCTTGCGCCGTCGGTGGCTGCGATGTTTCCGCGTTTCTCGAATCGGCGCGACGTCGTCCTGGTCGATCAACGCGGCACCGGCCAGAGCGCGCCGCTTCGTTGCGAGGCCGACGATCCGACGCGGTCGCTGGCCGAACAGTTCGACCTGAATCGTCAGCGCGAGGGACTGACGGCATGCCTGGCCAAGCTGGCCGCGCTGCCTTATGGCGATCTGCGCTTCTACACGACGACGATCGCGATGGCCGACATCGATGCGGTGCGCGCCGCGATCGGCGCGGAGCGGATCAATCTCATCGGCGGCTCGTACGGCACGCGCGCGGCGCTCGAGTACCAGCGCCAGTTCCCGCAACGCGTGCGTCGTGCGGTGATCGACGGCGTGGCGCCTCCCGACATGGTTCTGCCCCGCTCTTTCTCGGCGGACAACCAGGCCGCCATCGATGCGCTGCTTGTCGCATGCCGGGCCGACAGGGGCTGCGCTGCCCGTGAGCCGCAACTGGACGAGCGGTGGCACGCGCTGCTGGCTTCGATGCCGCGCACGGCGAGCGTGGTGCATCCGATGACTGGCCGCGAAGAGCGACTTGTGCTCACGCGCGATGTGCTGCTGGGCATGGTGCGCGGGCCGCTGTACGCGCCCGCATTGGCCTCCGCGCTGCCGGCGGCCATCGGACAGGCGTCGCGGGGGCGTTTCGAGTCGCTGGCGGCCCTCGCCAGTGCGCTCGGCGGTGGACGTCGCACCTCGGCGCTGGCCGCAGGCATGCACTTTGCCGTCGTCTGCGCCGAGGACATGCCGCGCATTGCCGCGGTCGGCGCCGACGCGCCGGGTGCCGACTTCGGCAACGGGCTGGCCGACCTGTACCGCGATGTCTGCCCCAAGCTGCCGCGCGCCGAGGTGCCGCCGGCGTTCTACGTCGTGCCGCCGGCGCCTGCGGCGACGCTCGTGATGTCGGGCGGGATCGATCCGGTGACGCCGCCACGTCACGGCCAGCGCGTCGCCCGGGCGCTGGGTGCGAAGGCTCGTCACGTCGTGGTACCCAACGCGGGCCACGGCGTGATGGGGCTGGGCTGCATGCGGGACGTGGTTTACCGCTTCGTCGATGCGGCCACCGACGACGAGGCGCTCAAAGTCGACGCCGACTGTGCGATTGCGATTCCGAGGCCGCCGATGTTTGCACCCCTGACAGTAACGCCACCGGAGCGTGCGAAATGATCGAGGTCCAGCAACTGTCGAAGCGGTTCATGCTGGGGCGTGGCCGCAAGGCCCGCGTCGTGCAGGCGGTGGCCGATGTCGGCTTCGTGGCCGAGAACGGCCGCATCACCGGGCTGCTCGGCCCGAACGGGGCCGGCAAGACCACGACCTTGCGCATGGTGGCCGCGCTGATCGCGCCGGACACCGGGCGCATCCTCGTCGACGGCATCGACGTGGGGCGGCACCCGCATGCCGCGCTCGCGCGCATGGGGGTGCTGTCCGATGCGCGCGGGCTGTACCCCCGCCTGACCGCGCTCGAGAACATCGTCTATTACGGTCGTCTGCACGGCATGACCGAGGCGGCCGCAATAGCGCGTGCGGACCTGCTGGCCGAGATGCTGGACATGAAGCCGCTGCTCGAGCGCCGCACCGAAGGTTTCAGCCAGGGCGAGCGCATGAAGACCGCACTGGCGCGCGCGGTGGTCCATGACCCGCCGAACCTGATCCTCGACGAGCCGACCAACGGCCTGGACGTGGTGGCCACGCGCGCCCTGCGCGACGCGCTGCGCCGGCTGCGCGACGAGGCCGGCAAGTGCATCGTTTTTTCCACCCACATCATGCAGGAGGTCGAGCGTCTTTGTGACCGCGTGATCATCGTCTCGCACGGCCGCACGGTGGCCGAGGGAACGGTGGCGGCACTGAACGCGCAATGTGCCGAGCGCGACTTCGAAGAGACCTTCGTCAGGCTCGCGTTCACTGCCGAGGAAAGGGCGCATGCATGAACGCCTGGGTGGTGTTCAGGAAAGAGCTGATCGACGCGCTGCGCGACCGGCGCACGTTGTTCATGGTGCTGTTGTCCTCCGTTGCGATCGGCCCGGTTGTCCTGATCGCGCTGTCGGCGCTGGTGGCCGGCATCGAGAGGCGAGCCGAGGAACGAACGGTGATCGTCGCAGGCATCGAGCACGCGCCGACGCTGCGCAATTTCCTCGAGCGTCACACGTATCGGATCGAGGCAGCCCCGGCGGACTACGAGAAACAGCTGGTGTCGCAGTCGCTCGGGGATCCGGTGCTTGTCGTCATGAAGGACTTCGAGGCCGAGCTTGCGCGTGGGGAGCCCCCGCTGGTCGAGATCGTGTCATCGAGCGCCAATCAGCGCGCCGGCGCCGCAGAGGGCCGGCTGACACGGCTGCTGCGAGCCTTCGTGAACGAGCAGTCGATGCTGCGTCTGACTTTCCGCGGCATTGCGCCGGCCGCGCTCGAAGTCATCGACTTGCAGGAGCGCGACCTGGCCAATCCCCAGTCGCGCGCCGCGCGCCTGACGGGCATGGTGCCGTTCTTCGTGCTGATGGCCGTGCTCTACGGTGCATTGAACGCCGCCCTGGACACGACGGCAGGGGAGCGCGAGCGCGGGTCGCTTGAGCCGCTGCTGATGAATCCGGCCTCACGCGTGTCGCTCGTCGTCGGCAAGTGGGGCGCCGTGGCTGCGGTGGGCATGCTGATCGCGCTGCTGTCGTGCTTTTCGTTCCTCCCGGCGCAAGGACTGCTGCGCAGCGAGACGCTTGCCGCGATGTTCCAGTTTGGTCTGCGCGAGGTGGCGCTGTTCATCGCGCTGCTGGCGCCACTTGCGGCGGCGCTGGCTGCGGCAATGATGGCCATTGCGATCCGCTGCAAGACCTTCAAGGAAGCCCAGGCCAACAACACGGTCGTGATCCTGGGCATCTCCCTGCTGCCGCTGGTGACCGTGTTCGACCAGGGCGGCGAGGCGCCCTGGCACCTTTGGACGCCCGCGCTCGGGCAGGTGACCCTGATGAACCGCGTGCTCAAGGGCGAACCCGTCGGTGTGGTCGATGTGGGGATCCCACTGGCGGTGTGCACGCTGATCGCGGTGGGCGGCATCGCCCTGGTGGCGCGGCAGTTGCGCACGGCGGCGGTGCGCTGAACGCCTGCCGGCCGCGCGCGGCTGCCGTCAGTCGTCGAGCCGCCGCTGCACGACGCGCTGGACTTCCTTCTGCCAGGGCAGGCCATAGACGATCCGGCTGAGGTGGCGCGCCGATTCCCATGAGGTGAGCACTTCGCCGCCATCACCAAGCAGCCGCAGGTTCGTCACGACGCACATCGGGTCGGCCATCGCGACGACATCACGCGACAGCATGACCCAGTCCCACGCCACGCCGACGTCACCGTCTGCGCCCGCTCCGCGCCAGACGGTCTGGCCGCTCACCGGTGCATCCTCGTCGGTGATCGGGAATACTTGGGTGTCTAGGTGATGGAAGTGCAGGTCCGAAGCGCCGTCGGCCTGCCACAATCGGGCCGGCCAGGCGCGGATGGTCCACGAAGGGTTCATGTGCGACTCCTTGAACTGAGGGGCGGAGCCGACAGGGCTCCGGTGGCATGCAGTGTGGGCAACCTCGTTTGGCGGCGCTAGCCGTAAAGGTTGCCGGGGTACGGGGGCGAATCGTTAAAGAATGCTGCAAGGCGACTACTTGTCGGTGTTGGAGGCGAGAGACCAGGACCAATTCCGGTCGGTCGTGATCCGCTTTGCGCAGCAACTGGGCTTCGAGACCGTCACGGCAATGGTGGCGGTGGATCGCGCCGAGTCTGGCCCCGAGTTCATTGCCGTGCACAACACGCCGCTGGCGTTCGAGCAGAACTTCGAGAACGTGGCGATCGGCCGGCGCGACCCGGTGATGCAACACTGCAAGCGCCACACGATGCCCATCGTGTGGGGCCAGAAGACGTATCTCGATCAGGGCGCGATCGAGTTGTGGGACATCCAGGCTCAGTTCGGCTATCGCAATGGCATTGCCATGGCACTGCACATGCCGGAGGGCCGGCACTTCATGCTGGGCGTCGACCGTGACCAGCCCTTGCCGTCGGGCGAGAGCGAACTCACGCGGCTGGTGGCCGATCTGCAGCTCTTCGCGGTGCATGCGCAGGACACCGCGCTGCGCGTGCTGGTGCCCGAGGCCCTGCGGCCCGAGCGTCCGGCGCTCACGCCGAGAGAGCTTGACGTGCTGCGCTGGACGATGGAAGGCAAGACCGCCTGGGAGACCGGGGTGTTACTGAACAT
>JAOUIM010000126.1 GCA_029884035.1 Aquincola sp.
CCAGCAGAAGGGCATAGCCCACCGAGACGTCCGCGGCGGTGAAGCGGCCGGCGCAGAGGAACGGCTCGCGAACCAACAGCGGCTCGATCGTTCGCAACCTGGCCAGAAACCACTTCGCGTAGTCCTCAGCCACCTGCGGCTGTCTTCGATCTGGGGCCTCGAAGTGCGCATACCTGAGCACAAGGGTCTGCGGGAATGTCAGCGTGGCTTCACCAAAGTGCAGGAAGTTGAGGTAGGCGCCGTAGTCGGGCTCGTCGACCGCCACCTCCATGCGGGCACGCGGATGGCGCGACGCGAGGTACTGGCAGATGGCCGAGGACTCGGTCATGCGAACCGTGCCATCAATGAATACCGGCACCGTGCCCAGCGGATTTACATCAAGGATGCCTGATCCGTGTGCACGCGGGGGAAACGGATGCATCCGCAGCTCATAGGGCAGTCCGAGCTCGGCAAGCATCCACAGAGGACGAAAAGAGCGCGCGCTGACGCAGTGGTGGAGTGTGATCATGATGCCCCGTGCGGAACCGTCAGTGGCTCGATCCGAGTACAAGAGTGATCATCGTCGTTCTTTCCCCTGGTCTGTGACCGCGGCGCGGTAGGAAGGTCTGCGTCTCGCACGCGATCGATCAGCGAAAGTGTCCGGGCCAGCCCTCTGGACGTCTTCGCCGCCTGCGTCCGTTCCTTCCGCGGCAACGCGTGTCCAGCCCCCGGACGTGCACCGCCGACCCCCCTGAGGCCAGCCGGTCGAACATCGCATCATTAGTCGTCGTGACGAGGATGCCCGCCGATCGCGCGGGAACGGGCGGCAGGGCGCCGATGGGGGGATCCCGGACTGGCGCAAGAAAGCAATACATTGGCGCACGATCACAATGTCGGGCCCTGACTCGCTGATAAAAACCGCTTCGCTTTTCGCGACATTCTGTCAACGAACGGCGCTGAGGACGGACGGTTCTCGGCGCCGAACCATTTACGCATCTTCAGAAAAGCCTCCGGGCTGGGAAAGGGCGACTGTGAACGAACCATCAGGCATCAAGGGCAGAAACGAAATGCGCGACGAGAAATTCGAGCTCAAGCATGGGTGCGCAAAGGTGCTCTTTGCGTCAGGCGGCCTGTTGTTCTGTCCCATCCCGCAGGTTTGGGCGCAGTCGGTGTCGGCCACGCCGGAGGCGGCGGCCCCCAAGGACGCGGTGGCGTCCCCGGAAACTGCACCGCCGGCCCCGGGTACGCTGGACCAGATCGTGGTTACCGCTCAGAAACGCAAACAGTTCGCCCAGTCGGCACCCGTTGCGGTCACGGCGATCAGCGGCGACACCTTGGTGAAGGCGGGAGTTCAAAGCAGCAACGAGGTCGCCGACCTGACGAGTGGCCTGAAGATCTCCCCGGTGTTCGGCACGGGAAACATCCCCAACATCTCCATCCGCGGCGTCGGCCTCAACGACTTCAGCGACTACAACGAGAGTCCCTCGGCGGTCTACGTCGATGAGGTCTACAAGGGCGCGCTGGCGAGCCTTGACTTCCAGCTGTTCGACATCAGTCGCGTCGAAGTGCTGAAAGGGCCTCAGGGCACCTTGTTCGGGCGAAATGCGACGGGTGGCCTGATCCACTACATCACCAAGCAACCCACATTCACGCCGGAAGGATTCGCGCGACTCAGCGCGGGCTCATTCGGCGACCGCAAGGTCGAAGGCGCGTTTGGCGGCCCCTTCAGCGAATCCGTCGCGGGCCGCCTGTCCGTGATGGTTCACCAGAACAACGGCACCCAGCAAAACCAGAATACGGCGCCCGGTGCCCAGGATGCCAACCAGGTTGACCTCAAGGCGCTGCGTGGCCAGCTCAAGTTCGAGTTCACCGACAGCTCTTCGCTGCTGTTGTCCGCCGAAACGTCGAGCAATCGGAACAAGGGGGGCAACCCCTACCGCTACGCACCGTCTGCCGCAGGACCCGACGGCCTGTCGGTGCTGAGCCCCAACCCCAATCACGCCGCCGTAGTCGGGACCGGCAACCTCAACGACATCCGGGTCAGCCCGGGCTTGTTCGTCAACTCGGACTACGACTCGATGACCGCGCGGCTCAACGTCGGCCTGGGCAACAAGCTCGAACTGATATCGATCACCAACGGCCAGAAGTTCAAAAAGCGGCAGCAGCAAGATTGCGACAGCAGCACTGCCAATCCATTTAACGCCTCCGGCGACGACCAGCCCACCGGCCAGCAGTTCTGCATCACGCGATTCAACTCCAACACCCGCCAGTTCAGCCAGGAATTGCGGCTGGAACGCGACAGCGGCGACCTCAAGTGGAACGCGGGTCTCTACTACTTCGATCTGAAGACCGACGGCTCGCAGACGCTGTCAGGTTCGGTCGCAGAGTTCCTGTTCGGCGGCCTCCCAGCTCTCGGCTCAGGACTTCAAGGCACGACCACGTACGACACGAAGACCAAGTCATGGGCCGTGTTCGGCGGGGCCGAATACAAGCTGTCCGACAGCTTGGCATTCAACGGCGGCCTGCGCTACACCGACGACCGGAAGGACATGGACCAGACCCGCCTGATCGGCGTGGTGGGGCCCGGCGGCCTCCCGGTCGACCCGGCCACGCAGCATTCGACCGACACCTCGTATCTTGCCAAGCTGGTGTGGAACGCGAGTCGTGACGTGATGCTCTATGGCGGCGTCTCGACCGGCTACAAGGCCGGCACGTTCAACACCGGCTTCGGCCCGGTCAACGCCGCCACCTACTCGGTGAAGCCGGAGAAGCTCACCAGCTTCGAGATCGGCTTCAAGTCGGAATTCGCCGACCGAACGCATCGCATCAACGGCGCGCTGTTCCACTACAACTACAAGGACAGCCAGGCGTTTGCGTTCAAGAACCTGACGCAGACGATCTTCAACGCGGACGCCGTCGTCGATGGTGCCGAAGTCGAGTACAGCGGCTATTGGACCAAGGCCCTGCTGGTATCGGTCGGTGTCGGGCTGCTCGATACCAAGGTGAAGAATGTCGAAGATGGTGTCGGAACGATCCGGGACCGCAAAATGGTGCTGGCACCGAAGGTCGCAGCCAACATCATGGCTCGCTACACGATGGATCTGGCCAATGGAGGCAACCTCGCATTCCAGCTGGACGGCAACTACAGCTCGTCGATGTACTTCGACAGCCTCAACCAACCTGCCACGAGCACCGGGTCTACCTACAAGTTGAACAGCCGCGTGTCATGGTCCCCGGACAAGAATTGGGAAGTGGCGTTCTATGTCAAGAACATGACCAACCAGCTCAACAAGATCTATGCGTTCGATCTGACGGCCGATCTCGGGTACGTTCAGGAGGTCTATAGCGCGCCGCGCACCTACGGCCTGTCGGTGACCCGGAAATTCTGACCCCCGCACGTGCGGGTGACCACCGGCTGGCGCCGCTTGGCGGCGCCAGCCGGTGGGTCCCCGGTTCCAGTCGCAGCCCGACTTTCGCCGCATGCCGTGATGCGGTAAGCTCGCCGCGAAATCCATCCTGGACTGGTCGGCCTGCACCTCGGCCAAGTCGAAGTCGCTAGGCACCACGGCACCATGATCGAACCACTCGGTCGCAGCAGGGCGTTGCTCGGATTGACCGAGACCCTGTCTCGGCACGGTGTGGATTCGAAGGCGCTGCTTGCGAAGACCGGTATCGACTTCGACCCGGCCGACGAGCCGGAACGGTGGGTACCCTTTCGCGCCATCCTGGCCTGCTATGAATTGGCAGCGCAGCAGTCCCGCAGACCCGATTTCGGCCTCGAGCTGGCGCAGTCACGCGACTTTGCCTTCTTCGGCCCGCTCAACCTGATCCTGAAGTACGCCCCGAATTTCGAGACGGCGCTGAAGGAATTCCAGCGCTTTGCATCGGTCCAGGTCTCCGGTGGCTACGAAACGTCGCTTCAATCGAGCGGTGATACCTGCATCTACGAATTCTTCGTCACCGAGTCGATGCGGCCCATCTCCAATCAATGGGTTGAGGAGTCCCTGCTGACCACGGTCAAGACGGCGAGGATGTTCCTCGGTGCCGACTACAGCCCGCGCGCGATCTACGTCAAACATTCGCCGATCAGCTCCAAGAAGAAGTACGTGCACTACTTCGGTGTCGCCCCGGAATTCGATTCGGAAATCGACGGCGTTGCGTTTCACTCGAGCGCGTTCAAGGTACGCAACCGTGCGGAAGACCTGGATGTCCTCGGCCTGGTCACATCCGTTCTGGCCGTGCAGGTGGGATGGACGCAGGGGGACCTCGCCTCGAATGTTCGCAGCCTCATTCGTCGCTCGCTGCCGACCGGGCAGTTTTCCATCGAGGTGATCGCGGACCAACTTTGCACGAGCAGGCGAACATTGCAACGACAGTTGGCACAGAGGAACCTCAGCTATGAGGGCTTGCTGGAAGAAGTTCGCATGATGCTCTCCGCCGAATTGCTCGAGGATGGCAATTTGCGCCTTTCATCGATTGCCTACCATCTTGGATTCAGGGAACAAAGCGCCTTCAACCATGCCTTCAAGCGGTGGTACGGCGTGACGCCAGGCGAGCGGCGAAGGCGAAGCCGCATGGCGAAAGGCGAGGGTGCGGACGCACTCGCAACGCGCACACACTCTGACCAAGACAGGTCACGGCGGGGAGACGTGAATGCGCTCTCGCGCGCTGATTGAAGCGACACTTGAACTGCGGGTTCGTCGTCGGCGCGAGTTGGCGCCTCCTACAGCCGGCTGCTTCGATCCCACCTCTTCCCTGCGACTGGACGAACGCCTGCTATCCAGACTGGATCGCTCATTCGCGCTGGAATTCGCCACGGTCTGCGACGGGTCGGCCAGCGCCAGTCGGGCGCGCAAACTCACCGCCGGAAAGCTGACCCCCAAGTTGACCGACCGGACAGCCGACGCCCGCGGTCGGCAGTGGCCGACCCAACAGCGACACTCGCTCCCCTGAATTGATCGCCTTGAAGCAGTCGCTCGCGCGGACGGCGCACCCCCGCGCCAGCACGGTCCCCCGCTGCGCGACCTGCCGCCGGCCGAGGCCCTCAGTGAGAGTCCCGCGAACTGCTGACGACCAGGCTGCCCAGCCACGGCGCACATCCACCAGCCAGCGCGCGATCAAGTACGTGCTGCCTTCCTTGGCCCGCTGCCGCCTGGCCACTGCGAGCAGGCGTGAGCGCAGCAACGCCAGGCGCTGGCGCTCACGGATGTGGCGCCAGACGATGAGGTTGACGCTGCCGATTTCGTCCTCCAAGGTAACGAAGATGACGCCCTTGTCGGTTTCGGGCAGCTGGCGCATGGTGACGATGCCGCAGGACCAGGCGGTCGAACCGGACGCATCGTTCGATGTGCACCATTTGCTGCGGGACGGCGCGCGCGAGGTCTGCCCGCGTCCCACGCTCTTCCTGGCGAATTCGCGCAGGGGCCAACGATCGGGTCAGGGTGCGAACATGGCCTGCAAAGTCTGCAGCGCTGAAGCCAGCGTCGCCGGGCGCAGGGCACCCAGCCGCTTGACCAAGCGCACACGGTCGAGCGTTCGGATCTGATCGAGCACGATCAGGCCCTGCTTGCCCTGGAAAGTGAGCGCAACGCGGAACCGCGCGGGCCGCGACCCAGTGGTCATGGGCGCCACGATCACGGTGCGCAAGTGCGCGTTCATGTCGTCGGGCGAGATCACGACGCAGGGTCGGGTTTTCTGGATCTCGCTGCCCACTGTCGGGTCGAGCTGGGCCAGCCAGATGTCGCCGGTCTTCATCACCAGACCAGTTTGTCGTCGCCCTCGTTGGCGACCTCCGGCCAGACCAGCGCGTCGCCGCCCTGCGCGGCCAGACGCTGCGCGTCGTCGGCCCATCCTTCACGCGGGTTGCGATGGATGGCGCGGATCTCGATCACGCCGTCGCGCACCTGCAGGTCGGCCGTGCCTTCCAGGCCCACCTGGGCCAGGATGGGCTTGGGAATCAGCACACCTTGCGAGTTGCCCATCTTGCGGATCGCGACTTCCATGATCTGCTCCGAAAACCGTCAGTAAGCACAATGGTAGCACACCCGCGGACGGCTGATGGCCTCGGCGGCAGGTGGGCAAGGCGGCGCGCCTGCAGACCCACGAGGGTGAGGATCTTGTCGACTACCGGCGCTTCAAGGATGGCAGCGATGATCTTCAGCTTGCCTGTAAGCCGCCGACCAGGGATGACTCTTGATGGCCGGCAACGTAAGTACGAGATCGCGCCAGGAGGCTGACTTTCGACGCGCAAGCTCGGCCGGCCTGGGTCAGCTGTCGGTGCAGTCCGCGAGCTGGAACTCCCGGCCAAGAGCGGACGCCTGCTGGACAAGAAAGCCTTGGCGCGGGGCCACGAGAACCACAGGCCAGCTGTTCCGTTGGGCTCTAATTGTCCGAACGCTTGCCTATATGGAAGGCGAGCGCACGCCATTGACCGTCCCGCTTGACATAGACCAGCGTGTACCGCGCCGAACTCGGGGCAGAGTCCTTGCCGTCAACGGGAGGAACTACAACATTGACGGTGCCAAAGGTAACCGCCGTGTCGCCTTCAACCAGAACAGTTCGTTCGGTGATTGATGCCGATAACATGGTCTCAGAAAGAATGTCTGCAATGTACTGTTCCTTGCCGAGCGTCATTCCATTGGCAAGATTCATGGTGTAGCGATCGCCTATGACGCGTCGAAGCGTCGCCTCGTCGTGCTTGACTTCTGCTTCAAGCCATTCGTCCTCCAAAGCAGCTACTCGCTGCTCTTCGCTTAGCGGTGTCGCGCCTGACATATTGGTGTCCGCTCCCATAGCAAGACAAGAAACCGCGAAGGCGGCAATAGAGACCGCCCCAACGAGCGCCGACCTAGTCATGGTGCTCCCTCTGCTGAATGGGACTAGGGGGAATAGGCATTTCAAACACCCCATCAGGTGAGTCTGCCAGCCCGGGATCCCGGCCGCCACGGCCGCCGGGCTGGCCGGCTGCCCGCCGCGCCGACCCACGAGCCGGCAAATCGCCTCGATGCCACCGGATTTGTGCACCGCAGACCGCCACCCGCGCAGCCGGCTGCCTCCGGCGTCGTGAACCCGACCCGGGCCGCAGCGTCCGACGCCGTTACGGCAACTCCAGCTCGCCCGGGGTGGCCCCCGCGACGGGGGCCGCCGTGACGGGCGGGCGGGGTTTCAGTGAGCGGTCAGCACCACCGGCGTACCCCGACAATCCGGAGTCCGGGGTGGGCGGCCGCGTCGGCTCGGGCGGGCGCTAATCGCCATATTCGGGCTCCACGCCCACATTCAAAGGACTTCTCTTGGCAGAGCCGAACTGCAACTACGAGAAGAAGCAGAGGGAACCGGCCAAAGAGTGCAGGAAGGCCGAAATGCTGCAGCGGCGGCAGGCGGCCCGCCAGGCGGGCTAGGCCGGCAGCCAGAACGAGGCCGACGCAGGGACGAACAGGACGACGCCTCCCGGGAACAGCGGGAACGGCTGAATTCCGCCGGAAACCCGGGATTTCCGGTCGGCCACCAGATTCCAATAAGATCGGCGGCATGCGCGCGGAATCCAGCACCCACACGCGCCAGTTCCGGCTGAGGCGCGGCCTCGACCTCAACCTGGCCGGCGCGCCCGGGCTGGACATCGGCGCCGCTCCGGCGGTGGGCACCGTCGCGCTGCCCGGCATTGACCTCGCGGGCCTGCGGCCCGCACTGCGGGTCGCCGTCGGCGACCGCGTCACCCTCGGCCAGGTTCTCGCCCACGACCGCCATGATCCGGATCTGGTCTTCACGTCGCCCGGGACCGGCACGGTCACCGCAATCCACTACGGGGACCGGCGCGCACTGCTCGCCCTGGTGATCGCTCTGACCGACGAAACCACCGGGCTTGAGCTCGCCGACCCGCTGGACCCTGCGTCGGTGGCGGCCGCGGACGTGCGCAGGCGCCTGCTGGCAGCCGGCCTGTGGCCGGCGTTCCGCACCCGTCCGTTCAGCCGCATCCCGGGCTCGACCGAGCAGGCAGACGCGATCTTCGTCACCGGGCTCGACACGGCCCCGCTGGCCGGCGACCCGCGCGTGGCGATCGACCGCGACCCGGCGGCGTTCCGCACCGGGATCACGGCGCTGACCCGCCTCACCGCCGGGCCCGTCTACGTGTGCCGCGCGCCCGGCGACCCGCTGCCGCTGCCCGACGCACCACGGATCGTCGATGCCGTGTTCTCCGGCCCGCACCCGGCGGGACTGCCAGGCACGCACATCCATCACCTGCATCCGGTCGGCTCCCGGCCAGGGACCGGGCGCGCCGTCTGGTACCTGGCCGGCCAGGACGTGATCGCGATCGGCCGCCTGCTCGCGAGCGGGCGCCTCGACCAGCGGCGGATCATCGCGCTCAGCGGCGCTGTAGACCGGCCGCGGCTCATCGAGACGCGCGTGGGTGCCTGTGTCGCCGACCTCACCGGCACACCGGCCGCCGGGCTGCGCGTGCTCGCCGGCGATCCGCTTACGGGCCGCGACATCACCGCGGAAACCGGCTGGCTCGGCCGTCTCGAGTGGCAGGTGACGCTGCTCCGCGAAGCACCGCCAGCCCCCGCGTTCGGCTGGGTACGCGCGGCCCTCGGTGCGCTCGCGCCCGGCATCGGGCTGCCGCCCGCGACGACGCGCGTCCACGGCCGGCCGACCGGCATGCTGCCGGTCGACACCTTCGAGCGCGTGCTGCCGCTCGACCTGCTGCCGTCACCGCTGCTGCGCGCCCTCCTGCTCCGCGACACCGACACCGCCGTCGAACTGGGCTGCCTCGAGCTGGCCGCAGAGGACCTCGCGCTCTGCAGCTACGTGTGCCCGGCGCGGCACGACTACGGCGCCGCCCTGCGGGCAACGCTCGACGACTACCGGCAGAACGGCTGATGGACACGTCGCGCGGCGCCTGGCCCAACCTGCCACGGCAGCTCGCCCGCGCGGCGGCCGCGACCCGCCGCCATCGAGGCCTGCGGCCGCTCGGCGAGTTGCTGGCCGACACGCTGTATGGCGGGGGCGGACGCAGTGACAGGGCGCCGCACCTCCGCGCGCCGGTCGGC
>JAOUIM010000528.1 GCA_029884035.1 Aquincola sp.
AGATGATGCAGACCGGCGAAGGCGCGCTCGTGGTCTGGGGCAATGGTCGCGTGCAGGCGGTGGCGGATCAGGGTGCGCCGGTGGAGTTCGTGTTCCCGAAGGAAGGCGCGCCGGTGATCATGGTCGCGGCCTGCGTCACTGACGGCGCACCGCAGGCCAAGCTCGGCCAGCAGTTTCTGCAGCACGTGGTTTCGGCCGAGATGCAGGCCCACTTTGCACAAGTCGTGGGTTGGGGGCCGGTGAACAAGAACACCAAGATTGCGCCTGACGTGGCCAAGAGGGTCGTCTACGGGCCGCAGCAGGTGGCCGCTCTGGTAGCGCCCAATTACGAGATCATCAACGCCAAGCGCGCCGAGTGGACGCAGCGCTGGAACCGCCAGGTCGAGAAGTAAACCGCTCGCGCCACGACTCCCGCTCACATAGGAGACCGTCATGGCCTTCCTCGAGCTTCACGGTCTGGTGAAGCGCTACGGCGACTTCACCGCCGTGGCCGACTGCGAACTCTCGGTCAGCCAGGGCGAGTTCGTTTGCTTGCTCGGCCCCTCGGGTTGCGGCAAGACCACCACGCTGCAGATGGTGGCCGGCTTCACGCCGCCCAGCGCCGGCCGCATCCTGCTCGACGGCAAGGACATCACCGACGTCAAGCCCAACCAGCGTGGCCTGGGTATCGTGTTCCAGAGCTATGCGCTGTTCCCGCACATGACGGTGGCCGACAACGTGGCCTTCGGGCTCGAGATGCGTGGCGTGGCTGCCGCCGAGCGCAGCAAGCGCGTCGCCGACACGCTGGAACTCGTGCACCTCACGCCGCTCGCCGGCCGCTATCCGCGTGAGCTCTCCGGCGGCCAGCGCCAGCGCGTGGCGATGGCGCGCGCGCTGGTGATCCAGCCGCCCGTGCTGCTGCTCGACGAGCCGATGGGCGCGCTCGACGCCAAGTTGCGCGAGGAGATGCAGATCGAGCTGCGTGCGCTGCAGCACCGGGTGGGCATCACCACGATCATGGTCACGCACGACCAGGCCGAGGCGATGACGCTCGCCGATCGCGTGGTACTGATGAACAAGGGCCGCATCGAGCAGATCGGCCGGCCGTTCGAGATGTACGAGCAGCCCAATGGCCGCTTCTCGTCGACCTTCCTCGGCAAGGCCAACCTGTTCGAGGGGCGGCACGAGGGTGGCGCGGTGCTGGTCGGCAGCGCGCAGCTGCCCTGCCCCGCGGGGGCGCCCCTGGGCCTGGTGGACTACATCGTGCGGCCCGAGAAGGTGAATTTCGCCAGTACTGACGCGCTGCTGCGCGGCCGTGTTGCGGCGCGTGTCTTTCTCGGCAACTACTGGCTGTTCCAGGTGGACACGCCGCTGGGCACGCTGCAGGTCACGCAGGCCAACGTTGGCATGCCTGCAGTCGCCGAGGGCGACGAGGTCGGGCTGGCCTGGGCCGGCGAGCATGCGCGCGCGGTCGCACGCGGCGCCTGAAGCGCTGTAGGTCCCGCTCATGCAAGAACCCCGCAACCTGCTGCCGTACTGGCTGAGCACGCCGGCTGCACTGGCGATGCTCGCCTTCGTGGCGCTTCCGCTGGTACTGACCTTGTCGCTGAGCCTGTACCCCTTCGTGCCCAGCACGGGGGTCGGCGAGGGGCTGACGGCGGCCAATTACGCCGACATCGCCAAGGACGAGTACTTCCACACCATCTTCGCGCGCACCTTCGGCATGGCGCTGCTGGTCACGGCGCTGTGCGTGCTCATCGGCGTGCCGGAAGCGTACGTGCTGTCACGCCTGTCGTCGCGCTGGCGGGCGGTGTCGATGGTCGTGGTGCTGGGCCCGCTTCTGATCAGCGTGGTGGTGCGCACGCTCGGCTGGGCGGTCTTGCTGGGCAACGAGGGGGTGATCAACAAATCGCTGATGGCGCTCGGCCTGATCACCGAGCCGATCAAGATGATGTTCACCTTCACCGGCGTCGTCGTCGCGCTGGTGCACGTTCTGGTGCCGTTCATGGTACTGGCGGTGTGGGCCAGCCTTCAAAAGGTGGACCCCGCCACCGAGGACGCGGCCGAATCGCTCGGCGCCGGGCTGCCCACGGTACTGACACGCATCGTCTTCCCGCAGGTGATCCCGGGCGTCCTGTCGGGCGGATTGATCGTCTTCGCGCTCGCCGCAAGCGCCTTCGCCACCCCGGCCATCATCGGCGGCCGGCGGCTGAAGGTGGTGCCGACCACGATCTACGACGAGTTCCTCGGTAACCTCAATTGGCCGCTGGGCGCCGCGCTCGCCGTGGTGCTGGTGATCGTCGTGCTCGCGGTGTCGTTAGGCATGAACCG
>JAOUIM010000127.1 GCA_029884035.1 Aquincola sp.
ACGTCGTCGAGGTCACGGGCATGGCGCACGGCTGCGATCGGCCGGTTGCCGGCGACCTCGGGCACGGCCGAGCAGACCACCCGCGCGTCGGGGAAATGCTGGGTGATCCAGGCGGCCGGGTCGCCGCCGGCGGGCGCTTCGGCCACCTTGCCGCCCATCCGCTCGAGCGACGCGGTGAACGACGTCCACGAAGCGGCCTGTGGGCCGTCCGCCTGCGTGAATGCGGGCCAGGCCGGCAACGGCCGTGGCGCGGGCTGCAGGCGGCGCACGCGGGCCAGCACGTCGTCGCGCGCGCTCATGTTTTTTCTCCCGCGCCGCGATGCTGCAGCCACCATTGGCGGAAGGTCTGCGTCGGCGCACTGGGCACCTCGCGCTGCTTGCCCCACGTGTTCAGCCGGTTGTAGAGCATCACGCGCGGCAGGTACTCGACCCCGGCGCCTGCGGCCTCGACTGCGGCACGGAACAGGCGCGGGCTGGCCATCAGCTTGCCGGCCATCTTCATCGCCTGGCGCTTGGTGAACGGCAGCGCGTTGCGCTCGGCGATGACACGCCGCCAGGTGTAGATCTGCTGGTGGATGTCGATCTTGACCGGGCATACCGCGGTGCAGCTGCCGTTCAAGGTGCTGGCGAAGGGCAGGGCGCTGTATTTGCGCAGGTTGTAGGTGGGGTCGATGATCACGCCGATCGGCCCCGAATAGGTCGCGCCGTAGGACAGGCCGCCGCTGCGCCGGTAGACCGGGCAGGTGTTCATGCACGCACCGCAGCGGATGCACTTCAGCGAAGTCCAGAAGTCGGCCATGCCCAGCCGCTCGGAGCGGCCGTTGTCGACCAGCACGACGTGCATCTCGGTGCCCGGCCGCGGCGCGCGGAAGTGCGAGGTCATCTGCGTGATCGGCGAGCCGAGCGCACTGCGCGAGAGCATGCGCACGAACACGCCGAGGTGCTCGGTCCTCGGGATGATCTTCTCGATGCCCACCGAGGCGATGTACAGCTTCGGGCAGTGCACCGACAGGTCGGCATTGCCCTCGTTGGTGCAGACGACGATCGCGCCGGTCTCGGCGACCGCGAAGTTCGCGCCGGTCATGCCGGCGTCGGCGTCGAGGAAGCTCGGCCGCGTCGTGCGACGCTGGCTCTCGGCCAGATAGTGCACGTCGTGGTTGGCCGGGTCGGTGCCGAGCGTGAGGCTGAACACCGCGGCCACGTCGGCGCGCAGCTTGTGCACCGCGGGAACGACGATGTGGCTCGGCGGCTCGTCGTCGAGCTGCTGGATGCGTTCGCCCAGGTCGGTCTCGATGACCTCGATGCCGCGCGGCTCGAGGAAGGCGCGCATCTCGCACTCGTCGGTCAGCATCGACTTGGACTTCACCAGCGACGTCGCGCCGCGCGAGGCAAGGATGTCGTGGACGATCTGGTTGTGCTCGGCGGCGTCGCGCGCCCAGTGCACCGTCACGCCGTTGGCCTGGGCCGCGCGCTCGAACTGCTCCAGGTAGTCCGCCAGGTGCGTCAGCGTATGTTCCTTGATCGCCGAGGCGAGCTCGCGCAATTGCTCCCACTCGGGCACCGCGGCCACGGCGCGGTCGCGCTTCTTGCGCAGGTCCCACAGCCGCCGGTCGTGGAACTCGAGGTGATCCGTCGCCGCGATGAACTCGGACGAGGCCTCGGCGTGGTCGATCTTGGTCATGTGAGCCCCTCGTCCGACGGGTACCTCCAACGATCCCCCGAGGGGATGGCGGCCGGCTTGGGAGCGGCCCTGCGCTCGGCCGCGGTCATCCGCGCGCTCCGTTCAACACCTGCGCGATGTGCATGAAACGGATCGGCGAGCCCATCCGCTCGGCACAGCCCTTCTGGTGCATCAGGCAGCTCATGTCGGCCGAGACGATGAACTCGGCGCCGGCGCGCTGGTGGTCGTGCACCTTGTCCTGGCCCATGCGCGCGGACACCGGCTCCTCGTAGACGGAGAAGGTGCCGCCGAAACCGCAGCATTCGTCGGGCCGATCGGGCATCGCGAAGCGGATGCCCTTGACGGCCGCGAGCAGCGTCATCGGCTTGGAAAACGGCGCCATCGCGATCTCGGAGTAGCTCGCGGTGCCGAGCTTGCGCAGCGCCGAGCAGCCGTTGTGCAGGCCCACGGTGTGCGGGAACTCGGCCCAGGGGAACTCGCGCGCGCCGAGCACGTCGTGCAGGAACTCGACCAGTTCGAAGGTGTGCGCGCGCACATGTTTCACAGCGTCGGTCTGCTCGATCGCGGTGAAGTGCTCGCGCACATGGTGCACGCAGCTGCCCGAGGGCGAGACGATATGGTCGAAGCGTTCGAAGTTGCCGACGAACAGCGACTCGGCGCCGGCGGCGTCGCCTTCGCAGCCGCTGTTGGCCATCGGCTGGCCGCAGCAGGTCTGCTCGAGCGGGTAATCGACCTCGCAGCCGAATCGCTCGAGCAATTCGAGCGTGGCGATCGCCACTTCGGGGAAGAAGGCGTCGACATAGCAGGGCACGAAGAGGCCGACCTTCATCACGTCATCGTCTCCTTCGCCGTCGTGCAGGCATCCACGAGCTGGATGAACGAACGATAGGGGATGCCGGCGAACTCGGAAAGGCCAATTTCGCAGGTCCGGCTCGACGAGTAGCCCGCTTCGCAGCCCGGCGGCAGCGCGGCGGCGAGGTGACGCAGCGCGTGGGCGTTGAGCTCCGGGTGCGAAAAGCCGCGGTCACCGGCGAAGCCGCAGCACTGCACGTCGTCCACCGTCACCACCTCGGCGCTGCAGCGGCGGGCGATCGCCTGCAGCTTGTCGACCGTGCCCATCTTCCGCACGCTGCACACCGGGTGGATCGCCACCGGCGCCGCCTGCGCCCGGATCTCCACGCGCGGCAGCACCTGGTCGTGGATGAACTCGATGCCGTCCTGCACGTTCAGGCGCCCGGCAAGGACCTTCTTCATGCGATATGTGCAAGGGCTGGTGTCGAACACGATCGGCCAGCGGCCGTTCTCGCTGGCCGCGCGCAATGCGGCCTCGAGCTCGGCCGATTTCGCGTCGGCCGCCTCGTTCAGGCCCTTGCTCTCGAACGGCTGCCCGCAGCACAGCTCGGCCAGCGGCTGTGGGTAGACCACGTCGAAGCCGGCCTTGCGGAACAATCGCTCGGCGGTCTCTGGCAAGGCCCGCAACGGCCTATCGCCGCCGTCGCCCCCGTCACCACGTTGGGGCCCCATGTTGCGCGCGGCGCAGCTCGGAAAGTAGACGATGCGCTCGCCGGCTCCGGGCGCATGGCGCGCTGGCACGAAATGCACCGGCCGTGCCAGCGTGGGCGACCATTTGGGAATGCGTCCACCCGACACTGCGCGCACGCCATCGAGCGCACCCTTCATGCGCCGGGTGCCGACGACGCCGTGCAGCAGGTCGGCCGCGCCGAGGCCCAGGCGGACGCCGGCGGTGACAGCGCCGTAGTGGTTCGCGACCGCACCCGCAATGCGACGTGCCAGCGGCCCGGCGGCGCGCGAACGCAGGGCCTTGATCAGGATCCCGGTCTCGATGCCCACCGGGCACGCGGTGGCGCACAGCCCGCAGGCGGCGCAGGTGTCGATGCCGGCGTGGTCGTACAGCGCGCGCAGTTCGCGGCCCTGCGCCATGTCCGCGGGCGAGCGGGCCAGCCGTGCGATCTCGCGCCAGCCGACGATGCGCTGGCGCGGACTCAGTGTCAGCCCGCGCGAGGGGCACTTGGGTTCGCAGAAGCCGCACTCGATGCACTTGTCGACGATCGGGTCGGCCGCCGGCAGCGGCTTGAGGTGCGCCAGGTGCGCCTGCGGATCGTCGTTGAGGATCACGCCGGGATTGAGCAGGCCCTCGGGATCGAAGAGCTGCTTGATGTGGCGCATCAGTGCGGTCGCCTGCGCGCCCCACTCGAGTTCGACGAAGGGGGCCATGTTGCGGCCGGTGCCATGCTCGGCCTTGAGCGAGCCGTCGTACTTGTCGACCACCAGCGCGCACAGGTCGTCCATGAAGCGGGAGTAGCGTTCGACCTCGGCCGGGTCGTCGAAGCCCTGCGTGAAGACGAAGTGCAGATTGCCCTCGAGCGCGTGGCCGAAGATGATGGCTTCGGTGTAGCGGTGCGATCGCAGCAGCGCCTGCAGGTCGAGCGTCGCTTCGGCCAGCCGCTCCACGGGGAACGCCACGTCCTCGATGATCACCGTGGTGCCGGTCTCGCGCATCGCGCCGACCGAGGGGAACATGCCCTTGCGCACTGCCCAGAGGCGCGCGCACTCGGCCGCATCGGTCGAGAACCGCGGCGCCTCGCGGGCACTCACCGCGCCGAGCAGGGCCTCGAGCGCAGCGATCTGCTGCGCCAGCGTCGTCGCGTCCGCGGCGCGGGTCTCGACGAGCAGCGCCGCGCCGTCGGGGCCGACCTCGGCGAGGCTGGCCGGCAGCCCCGGCTTGCCCTGCACCGAGCGCAACGCCGCACGGTCCGCCAGTTCGACCGCGTCGACCGGCTGGCTCTTGAGCAGGGTGACGGCGCGGCACGCGGTCCCGAGGTCGTCGAACAGGACGAGCGCGCTGGCCTTGTGCTCGTGGTCGGGCACGGTGTGGTAGGTGATCTCGCTGATGAAGCCCAGCGTGCCCTCCGAGCCGATCATCAGGTGGATGAGGATGTCGATCGGGTCCTCGTGGTCCACCAGCGCGTTCAGGCTGTAGCCGGTGGTGTTCTTGATGCGGAACTTGTGGCGGATGCGTTCGGCCAGTGCGGCGTCCTCACGCACCTCGCGCCCCAGCAGGGTGAGTGCTTCGACGAGGTCGGGGCGCCGTGCCGCGAAGGCCGCGCGGCTGGCAGGGTCGGCGCTGTCGAGCACGCTGCCGTCGGCGAGCACGACGCGCATCGAGGCCAGCGTGCGGTAGCTGTTCTGCGCGGTGCCGCAGCACATGCCGCTCGCGTTGTTCGCGGCGATGCCGCCGATCATCGCCGCGTCGATCGACGCCGGATCGGGCCCGATCTTGCGGTGAAACGGCGCCAGGCGCCGGTTCGCGGTCGAGCCGATCACCGCCGGCTGCAGCGCGATCGTCCAGCCGCCGTCACCGACGCGGCAGCCGCGCCAGCCGTCGCCCAGCATCACGAGCACCGAGTCGCTGATCGCCTGCCCCGACAGGCTGGTGCCGGCAGCGCGGAAGGTGACCGGCGTCTTGAGCTCGCACGCGTGGGCCAACAGCGAGATCAGCTCGGCCTCGCTGTCGACCACCACGATCAACTGCGGCACGAGGCGGTAGAAGCTCGCGTCGCCGCCCCAGGCGAGGCGGCGCAGTGGATCGGTGATCAGGCGCTCGGGCGGGAGCTCGCGCGCGAGGCGCTCGAGCAGCCGTGCGTGGGCGCCGCCGGTCATCCGGTGCGCTTTCGCTGCCGGTTCGGGCAGGTCGCACACGACAGGCTCTCGCCGCCCGCACCCTTCACCTCGGGTCCGCCGCAGCTGCCGCGCAGGCAGGGGCGGCGGAACATCACGCCGATGGCCATCGCGGCGACGGCGGCGCCGACGAGCAGCACCGAGATCGCGACGACCAGCAGCGTGGTGCCCATCTCAGGTCAGCGCATCGAACGCGGGGGAGACGATGTCGCGCAGCGCGCGGCCCTCGCGCACGACGAACACAGCCGCCAGGCGCTGCTCGCGCGCCAGTGCGAGTCCCCGCTCGGGGCCGAGCACAAACAGGGCGGTGGCCCAGGCGTCGGCGGCGATGCAGTGCTCGTGCACCACGCTCACCGACGCCAGCGCGTGGGCGGCGGGCGCTCTCGTGGCCGGGTCGATCTCGTGGTGGATGCGGTGTCCGCCTTGCTCGTAGAAGTTGCGGTAGTCGCCCGAGGTCGCCATCGACAAGCCTTGCAGCGGCACGATGCGACGCGCCTGCTGTGGCCACGCGTCGGGCTGCTCGATCGCGATCTGCCACGGCCGGCCGTCGGCATTCTGGCCGCGGGTGCGGACTTCGCCGCCCGCCTCGACCATGTAGCGTTCAATGCCCAGCGCGTCGAGTGCGAGTGCTGCACGATCCACCGCGTGGCCCTTCGCGATGCCCGACAGGTCGATGCGAACCGCGGGATGTACCTTGCGCACGGTGCCGCGGGCGATGTCCAGGCCCAGCCGCTGCCAGCCCACCGGCGCCCCCAGCTCCGCGGCCGTGGGCGCCGCGCCGCGCGCCGAAGCGTCGGCGCCGAAGCCCCAGGCGCCGACCAGCGGCGCGACGGTGACGTCGAATGCCCCGCCCGACTGCCGCGATACGGCTTGCGCCCGCTCGAGCACCGCGAGCGTCTCGGCCGACAGCGCGAAGGGCGTCGTCGCGGCATGCCGGTTGAAGCGACCGACTTCGGACGCGGCGTCGTAGGTCGACATGCGCGCGACCACGGCGTCGAGCGCGCCAGTCACCGCGTCTTTCGCGGCGGCTTCGAACGACGCGCCGAACGGGCCGCCGGCGATGCGCACGCTCCAGGTCGATCCCATCGACGCGCCGCCGAGACGCAGCGATCGCACATCGGCGCGCAGGCCACAGGCGCTGCCGAGCGCGGCTGCGCCGAAGGCGGTCAGCAATTGGCGGCGGCGGACAGACAGCAGGGCATCCATCATCGACTCCTTGATCAGGCCTTTATGGCGCTGCGCACCGCGGCTTCGTAACGACCCTCGCCGCGCGTGATGATCTGCACCACGAGATCGCGCATCGAGACCAGCCCGTACACGCGCGGACCGTCGATCACCAGCAGGTGGCGGAATCGGTGCAGGTGCATCAGCGCCAGCGCCGCCTCGCTGCTGGTGCCGGGCGAGACGAACTTGACGTTGCGTGTCATCACCAGCGACAGCGTCGTGGACTTGACGTCGAGACCGGCTGCGACCACGCGCGCAAGCAGGTCGCGCTCGGAGAAGATGCCGGCCACCAGGCCGTCGTCGTTCATGATCAGCACCGCGCCGACCTCCCGGTCTGCCATCAGGGCCACGGCAGCGGCCACACTGGCCGACGCGGGCAGCGAGATCAGCTCGTCGCTGCGGCGGTCTTGCACCAGGTCGGCCAGGGTCAGTCCACTCATGTGTGTCTCCTCAACCGAAGTCGTCGAGCAGGATGTTCTCGCGCTCGACGCCCAGGTTCAACAGCATGTCGATTACGGCCTTGTTCATCACGCCTGGGCCGCACATGTAGTACTCGATGTCCTCCGGTGCCGGGTGCTTGCTCAGGTAGTTGTCGAGCAGCACCTTGTGGATGAAACCCGTCGGGCCGGTCCAGTTGTCCTCGGGCAGCGGCTCGGACAGCGCCAGGTGCCAGGTGAAGTTCGGATGCTCGGCGGCCAGCTTGTCGAACTCGTCGACGTAGAACGCCTCGCGCAGGCTGCGGGCGCCGTACCAGAACGTCATCTTGCGCCTCGAGTCCAGCCGCAGCAACTGATCGAAGATGTGCGATCGCATCGGCGCCATGCCCGCGCCGCCGCCGATGAAGCACATCTCGTGGTTCGTGTCGCGCGCGAAGAACTCGCCGTACGGCCCCGACACCGTGACCGGATCGCCCGGCTTGAGGTTGAACAGCCACGAGCTCATCTTGCCCGGCGGGATGTCCTCGCGGTAGCCCGGGGGAAAGGCGATGCGGATCGTGAACTTGAGCAGGCCCTTCTCCAGCGGGTAATTGGCCATCGAATAGGCGCGCGTCAGCGGCTCGCCGACCACCGACTTGAAGCGCCAGAGGTCGAACTTGTCCCAGTCCTCGCTGAACGGGGCCTCGATGGCCATGTCGCGGAAGTCCACCCGGTGCGCCGGGCACTCGATCTGCACATAGCCGCCGGCGCGGAACGGCACCGATTCGCCCTCGGGCAGGGCGAGCACGAGTTCCTTGATGAAGGTGGCGACGTTGCGGTTGGACAGCACCTTGCAGTTCCACTTCGCGACCGAGAACACCTCGGAGGGCAGCTCGATGTGCATGTCGCGCTTGACCTTGACCTGGCAGGCCAGCCGGCAACCGCGCCTTGCCTCGCCGGGCGAGATGAAGCCGGTCTCGGTGGGCAGGATGTCGCCGCCGCCGGCCTTGACCACCACCTCGCACACTCCGCATGCGCCCTTGCCGCCGCAGGCGCTCGGAATGAAGATGCCGTTGTTCGACAGGGCGCCCAGCAGCGTGTTGCCGGCAGCGGTGCGGATTGCCTTGGACGGGTCCTCGTTGATGACGATCGACACGTCGCCACTGGCCACCAGGCGCCTGCGCGCACCCAGCAGCACCGCCACCAGCGCCAGGATGACGGCGGTGAACATGACGACGCCGAGGGCGATCTCAGTCACAACTGAATCCCCGAGAACACCATGAACGCGAGCGACATCAGGCCCGCCACGATGAAGGTGATGCCCAGGCCCTTGAGGCCGTCGGGGACATGCGAGTACTTGAGCTTCTCGCGCACGCCGGCCATTGCGACGATCGCCAGTGCGAAGCCGCTGCCCGAGCCGAGGCCGAACACCACGCTCTCGCCGAAGGTGTAGTCACGTTCCTGCATGAACAGGGCGCCGCCGAGGATGACGCAGTTGACCGCAATCAGCGGCAGGAACACGCCCAGCGTCGTGTAGAGCTTCGGCGCGAAACGGTCGACCGCCATCTCCACGACCTGCACCACCGCGGCGATCGTGCCGATGAACAGGATGAAGGCCAGGAAGCTCAGGTTGACGGTCGCGAACGACGGGTGCAGCCAGGCGAGCGCGCCCTCGACCAGCAGGCCCTTGAGGATCAGGTTGTTCAGCGGCACGGTCAGCGTCTGCACGAACACCACCGCCACACCCAGGCCGAGCGCGGTCTCGACCTTCTTCGAGCAGGCCAGGAACGAGCACATGCCGAGGAAGAAGGCGAGCGCCATGTTCTCGATGAACACGGCCTTGACGAACAGGCTGACGTAGTGTTCCACGCTCAGTCCTTTTCCTGCAGCTCGGGCTTCCACGTGCGCAGCACCCAGATGATCAGCGCGACGAGGAACAGCGCCGAGGGCGCCAGCAGCATCAGGCC
>JAOUIM010000529.1 GCA_029884035.1 Aquincola sp.
GTCGCGGGTGGGCAGTGCCGCGCAGACCAAGCTGATCAAGGCCCTGTCGGGCGGCATCCGCACCGACCTCGCGCAGTACCGCGAGCTCGCGGCGTTCGCGCAGTTCGCCTCCGACCTCGACGCAGCGACCAAGAAACAGCTCGACCGCGGCGCCCGGGTGACCGAGATGCTCAAGCAGGCGCAGTACTCGCCGCTGCCGATCAGCCTGATGGGCGCGTCGCTGTTCGCCGTCAACAAGGGCTATCTCGACGACATCGACGTCAAGAAGACGCTCGCCTTCGAGCACGGCTTGCACCAGCACCTGAAGTCCAGCCATGCGGCACTGCTGTCCAAGCTCGAGAGCGACAAGGCGATGGACAAGGCGGCCGAGGACGAGCTCGCCGCCGCCGTCACGGCGTTCAAGAAGTCGTTTGCATGAACATGGCCCACCCCCGAGGCGCCCTTGGCGCCTGCTCCCGTGGAGCCGCAGGGCTACCGTCTGGCGCCTGGGCCTGGGCCAGCGGTCCGGCCGGTTGCGCGGCGTCTGCTTGACTGGAGTGACCTATGGCAGTCGGTAAGGAGATCCGCGGCAAGATCAAGTCGGTGGAGAACACCAAGAAGATCACCAAGGCCATGGAAATGGTGGCCGCGTCGAAGATGCGCAAGGCGCAGGAGCGCATGAAGCAGGCGCGCCCGTACAGCGACAAGGTGCGCAACATCGCGGCCAATCTTGCCCAGGCCAATCCCGAGTACAAGTCGCCCTACATGCGCGCCACCGGGAACGCGCGCGCGGTGGGCTTCATCGTCGTGACGACCGACAAGGGCCTGTGCGGCGGCTTGAACACGAACATGCTGCGCGGGCTGACCGCGCGCATGAAGGACGCTCAGGCGGCGGGCCAGGCGATCCAGACGGTGGCGATCGGCAACAAGGGCTACGGCTTCCTCAACCGTGTCGGCGCCAACGTCGTCAGCCATGCAATTCAGCTCGGCGATGCGCCGCAGCTCGACAAGCTGATCGGACCGGTCAAAGTCATGCTCGACGCCTTCGTCGAAGGCAAGCTCGACGCGGTCTATCTCTGCTACACCAAGTTCATCAACACGATGAAGCAGGAGCCGCTGATCGAGACGCTGCTGCCGCTCGGCGCCGATCGCCTCGCGCAGTCGGCCGACGAGAAGCGGGCTTACAGCTGGGACTACATCTACGAGCCCGACGCGCCCAGCGTGATCGACGAATTGCTCAAGCGCTACCTGGAGGCTCTGGTCTATCAGGGCGTGGCCGAGAACATGGCCAGCGAGCAGAGCGCGCGCATGGTGGCGATGAAGTCGGCCACCGACAACGCGGGCAACCTGATCGCCGAGTTGAAGCTCATCTACAACAAGACGCGGCAGGCGGCGATCACCAAGGAACTCAGTGAGATCGTCGGCGGTGCCGCAGCGGTTTGAGACGGATTAGGAACGAGGAACAGCAATGCAAGCAGAAGGCAAGATCGTCCAGTGCATCGGCGCCGTGGTGGACGTCGAGTTTCCGCGCGACCAGATGCCCCACATCTACGACGCGTTGAAGCTCGACGGCTCGGCGTTGACGCTCGAAGTGCAGCAGCAGCTCGGCGACGGCGTCGTGCGCACCATCGCGCTGGGCTCGTCCGACGGCCTGCGCCGCGGCGTCATGGTGCGCAACACCAAGGCCCCGATCACGGTGCCGGTCGGCAAGGCGACGCTCGGCCGCATCATGGACGTGCTGGGCAACCCGATCGACGAACGCGGCCCGGTCGACCAGACACAGACCGCGTCGATCCACCGCAAGGCGCCGACCTACGACGAACTGAGCCCTTCGCAGGAGCTGCTCGAAACGGGTATCAAGGTGATCGACCTGATCTGCCCGTTCGCCAAGGGTGGAAAGGTGGGCCTGTTCGGCGGCGCCGGTGTCGGCAAGACCGTCAACATGATGGAGCTCATCAACAACATCGCGAAGGCGCACTCGGGCCTGTCGGTGTTTGCCGGTGTCGGCGAGCGCACGCGCGAGGGCAACGACTTCTATCACGAGATGATGGAGTCGGGCGTCGTCAACAGCGAGAAGCTGGGCGAGTCCAAGGTCGCGATGGTCTACGGCCAGATGAACGAGCCGCCGGGCAACCGCCTGCGCGTCGGGTTGACCGGCCTCACGATCGCCGAATCGTTCCGCGACGAGGGCCGCGACGTGCTGTTCTTCGTCGACAACATCTACCGCTTCACGCTGGCCGGCACCGAGGTGTCGGCGCTGCTCGGGCGCATGCCTTCGGCAGTGGGCTACCAGCCGACGCTGGCCGAAGAGATG
>JAOUIM010000128.1 GCA_029884035.1 Aquincola sp.
CTGATCGGCCCCGGGAAGGGTTGGGCGGTCACGACTCATCAGTGATCTCCTCGTTCCGTGCGCCCAGGAGCGGCGCGTGGTCGACAATGCCGCCGCGGTAACCCGGCGGCGATCGGAAACCGCGAATATCTCAGAACCCACTGGCCGGTCGCTTACGCGCCATCGCCTAAGGATGCCCTGGCTTGCTGTACCTCGTCGCGATCGGCTGGATTTACGTCGTCGGCATCGTGGCCGTCGCCGAGGCGCTTGCGCCGCAAGGCACGGTGCTCGGCGCGGGTCTCACCTTCATCGGCTGGGGACTGCTGCCGCTGGCGCTCGTGCTCTACATCCTCGGCACGCCCGTGCGGCGGCGGGCACGGCGCGCGCGCGAGTCAGCCGCCCAGACCGGTGCCGACACCGGCCCGCCCAGCGGTGAGCCAGACCGCGGCAGCCATGCGGCCGGTGTCCCGGTCGCGCCGGAACGAGAAGAACCGTGAATGGTCCTCGACCGTGCACCATGCGCCGCCGCTGATCGTCGTGACGCCGCATGCGGCCAGGCGGTCGCGCGCCAGTCCCGGCAGGTCGGCCAGCCAGCGCATCTCGCCGTCTGCCCGCGGCCGGGGCACGAATCGCAGGCTGCCGGCAGTCGCGGCGCCGAAGGCGGCGAGGACATCGGCACCGACCTCGAACTGACGCGGACCGATGCACGGGCCCAGCCAGGCCACCAGCTCTTGCGGCTCGCAAGCGGCCGCCTCGCAAAGCGCGACCACCGTGGCTTGCAAGACTCCGGCGGCCAGTCCGCGCCAGCCGGCATGGGCGGCACCGACGCCGCGCCCATCGGGTGCGGCGAGCAGCACCGGCAGGCAGTCGGCGACCATGACGGTGCAGGCGATGCCGGGTTCGGTCGTGATCGCCGCGTCAGCCTCGACGGCGGGCGCGGCGCCACGACCGTCGAGCCGGACCACCTGCACGCCGTGCACCTGCGACAGCCACACCGGGTGCGCGCCGATCGTCGCCTCGAAACGGCGCCGGTTCTCCCTCACGCAATCAGGGTCATCGCCGGACGCGCGGCCGAGGTTCAGGGCATGGAAAGGCGGGGCGCTGACGCCGCCGGCGCGCGTGCTCATCAGCGCGCCCACGCGAGGATGCACCGGCCATTCGGGGACGATCGAGCCAACCAGGGCAGGCCGAGACCGCGTCATTGCGCGTCGGGACACTTCGACGGTTGCGTGCCTTCGAACGCCGGCAAGGCCATGCAGGCATCGAACACCCGCATCACACGCGGCACGTGGTCGAGCCGGCAGTCGTAGCGCCGGGCGTTGAAGATCTGCGGCACGAGCACGACGTCGGCCAGTGAGGGCGCATTGCCATGGCAGAAGCGACCGGTGCGCGCATCGTCGAGCTGTCGCTCGACCGTCTCCAGGCCCGTCTCGACCCAGTGCCGGTACCAGCGGTCCTTGTCCTCCTCGCTGACCTTCAGATCGCGAACCAGGTAGCGCAGCACGCGCAGGTTGTTCAACGGGTGGATCTCGCAGGCGACGTCGTAGGCCAGCGCGCGCACGCGCGCACGGCCCGCCGCATCGCCCGGCAGCAGCGGCGGCTCGGGATGCGTCTCGTCGAGATACTCGATGATCGCGAGCGACTGCGTCAGCACCTGGGCGTCGTCGATCAGCGTGGGCACCAGGCGCGAGGCCGACACCGCGACATAGGACTCGGCGAACTGCTCGTTCTTGACCAGGTGGACCGGCACGTAGTCGTATTCGAGGCCCTTGAGCGCCAGCGCGATGCGCACGCGGTACGAGGCGGACGAGCGGAAGTAGTTGTAGAGCTTCATGGGCAAGCATCGGTCGGGCGATGCGGTCATGATGCCACCGCTACACTCGGCGCCCATGCTGCTGTCCCAGCGCGAGCGCATCCGCCACTGCCGCGCCTGCGGCACCCCGGTCGACTACCGCATCCCCGCCGACGACAACCGCGAGCGCGCGGTGTGCCCGGCCTGCGGCACGATCCATTACGAGAACCCGTTGAACGTCGTCGGCACCGTGCCGGTGTGGGAGGACCGGGTGCTGCTGTGCAAGCGCGCGATCGAGCCGCGCCGCGGCCTGTGGACGCTGCCGGCGGGCTTCCTCGAACTGGGTGAGACGACGATCCAGGGCGCACTGCGCGAGACCGACGAGGAGGCCGGCGCGCAGGTCGCGATCGGTGCGTTGTTCACGGTGCTCAACGTGGTCCGCGTGGGCCAGGTGCATCTGTTCTACCTGGCCACGATGACTTCGCCCCGGCTCGACCCCGGCACCGAATCGCTCGAAGCGCGCCTGTTCCGAGAGGACGAGGTGCCTTGGGACGAGATCGCTTTTCGCACCGTGCGTGAAACCTTGCAGCATTTCTTCGCCGACCGCAGCCGGGGTCAGTTCGATCTGCATTGCGCCGATATAGGCTGACGCTCCGTCGATGAGCAAAGAATTCGTCACCCCGCGCCTGCGCGAGGACCTGATCCACCCCGACCCGCTGCTCGACAGCCTGGTCGAGGTGTGCCGTTTGCACGGGCAGGGGGCCTCGCGCGCGTCGCTTTCGGCCGGGCTGCCGCTGGTCGACGGCCGGCTGACGCTCGAACTGGCCGAGCGTGCCGCGGCGCGCGCCGGCATGGCCTCGCGCCTGCAACGCCTGCCGCTGGAAGCGATCGACGCGGCCGCATTGCCCGCGATCCTGGTGCTCGCCAACAACCAGTCGTGCGTGCTCGTGGGCTGGGACGCCGACGGGGCTGCCCAGGTGATGCTGCCGCAGAGCGGCCAGGGCGCAGTGACGCTGCCGCGCGAGGAACTGGCCCAGCGATACATCGGCGTGACGCTGTTCGTGCGCCCACAGTTCCGCTTCGACAGCCGCGCCCAGGGCGTGAGACCGACACGCCGAGGCCATTGGTTCTGGAGCGCGATCGCTGCGCAGCGCTTCGTCTACCGCGACGTGCTTTGGGCGGCGGCGCTGGTCAACGTGTTCGCGCTGGCGTTCCCGATCTTCTCGATGAACGTGTACGACCGCGTGGTGCCCAACCATGCCGTCGAGACGCTGTGGGCGATGGCGATCGGCATCGTGGTCGTGCTGTGCGCCGACCTCTGGCTGCGCAACCTGCGCAGCCGCTTCGTCGACGAGGCCAGCGCGCGCATCGACGTCAAGCTCTCGGCCACGCTGATGGAACGCGTTCTCGGGCTGCGGCTGGAGCACCGGCCGGAGTCGGTGGGCTCGTTCGCGAGCAACCTGCGCGGCTTCGAGCAGGTGCGCGATTTCATCGCCTCGTCCACCGTGACCGCGCTGATCGACCTGCCCTTCGCGCTGCTGTTCGTGCTCGTGATGCTGTGGCTGTCGCCCTGGCTCGCGATCCCGGTCGTGGTCGTGTTCGGCGTCGTCGTGATCGTCGGCTGGGTCCTGCAGCACCGCCTACACCAGCTCGCCGAAACCACCTGGCAGGCGTCAGCTCAGCGCAATGCGACGCTGATTGAGAGCCTGACCGGCCTGGAGACGATCAAGTCGCAGGGTGCCGAGGGGGTGGTGCAGGCGAAATGGGAGCGTGCGAACACCTTCCTCGCGCGCACGAACGTGCGCATGCGCGCGCTGTCGTCGTCGGCGATGTACGGCACGGCGTGGCTGACGCAGCTCAACAGCGTGGTCGTGATCCTGGTCGGCGTGTACCTGATCGGCGAGCGGCAGCTGACGATGGGCGCCCTGATCGCCGCGGGCATGCTGGCCGGCCGTGCTCTCGCGCCTGCGGGACAGGTCGTCGGCCTGCTGATGCAATACCAGGGCGCGCGCACCGCGCTCGAGTCGCTCGACCGTCTGATGGCGCAGCCGGTGGAACGCCCCGGCGCCGAAGAAGGCGCGGCGCCGTTCATCCAGCGGCGTGACCTCAAGGGCGAGATCGAGCTGCGCAACCTGCGCTTCTCTTACCCGCAGCGTGCGAACGAGCCGCAGAGCGCCGCGCTCGACGGCATCAGCCTGCGCGTCGCGCCGGGCGAGCACGTGGCGCTGATCGGGCGCGTCGGCTCGGGCAAATCGACGATCCAGCGCCTCGTGATGGGGCTGTACCAACCGACCGAAGGCGCGGTGCTCCTCGATGGTGTCGACCTGCGCCAGCTCGATCCGGCCGACGTGCGTCGCAACATCGGCTGCGTGTCGCAGGATGTGCTGCTGTTCCATGGCTCGCTGCGCGAGAACATCGCCTTCGGCCTGCCCTACGCCGACGACGCGGCGATCGTCGCGGCGGCCGAGGTCGCGGGCCTGTCCGACTTCGTGCACCGCCATCCGCGGGGTTTCGATCTGCCGGTGGGCGAACGCGGCGAGCGCCTCTCGGGCGGCCAGCGCCAGGCGGTGGGCATCGCGCGGGCGGTGTTGCACAACGCGCCGATCCTGCTGCTCGACGAACCGACGAGCGCGATGGACTTCTCGACCGAGGCGCACGTCACGCAGCGCCTGTCGGCCTTCGCGCAGGGCAAGACCGTGGTGCTGGTGACGCACCGGACTTCGCTGCTGCAGTTCGTCAACCGCGTCGTCGTGGTCGATCACGGCCGCATCGTCGCTGACGGTCCGCGCGACCGCATCATGGAAGCGCTCCAGTCGGGGCGGATCGCGAAGGCCGCATGAACGCCGTCGGCACCACCCTGCATGGCGGCCTCGAGCGCATCCGCGTCGCGCTCGAGCCGGTGACGCGGCGCTGGCTCGGCAACCCGCTCGACGACCAGGCCGCGATCGCCGCGGGCATGCGGCCGTTCGAGGTCGAGGCCGATGCGCTGATCTCGCGCCAGCGCACGCACCGCGCACAGAAGATCGTGCGCGCCTCGATCATCGTGCTCAGTCTGCTCGTGCTGTGGGCTGCGCTGGCCAAGGTCGATGAAGTCACGCGCGGCGAGGCGCGGGTCATCCCGTCGCGCCAGCTGCAAGTGCTGCAGTCGCTCGACGGCGGAGTGGTGGCGGAGATCGCGGTCCAGGAAGGCCAGGTGGTCGAGGCCGGCCAGCTGTTGCTGCGCATCGAGGAGACTCGCGCAACGGCAGGCATGCGCGAGAGCGCTGCCACGGGCATTGCGCTGCGTGCCCGCGCGGCGCGACTGCGTGCGCTGGCCGAAGGCAAGCCTTTCGTGCCACCGGAAGCCAAGGACAACGACGAGCGCCGCATCGTCGAGGAGGAGCGGCGTCTGTACGTCTCGCGACTGTCTGAACTCGACGCCCAGTTGTCGGTGGTGCGTCAGCAGATGGCCCAGCGCCAGCAGGAGATGACCGAGGCAAGCGCGCGCCGCACGGCTGCGCAGCGCGGGCTCGACCTGGCGCAGCAGGAACTGGCACAGACGCGGCCGCTG
Organism: Aquincola sp.; assembly: GCA_029884035.1. Classification (GTDB taxonomy): domain Bacteria; phylum Pseudomonadota; class Gammaproteobacteria; order Burkholderiales; family Burkholderiaceae_C; genus CADEEN01. Next base: position 5,322 of record JAOUIM010000128.1, read on the forward strand.
CTGGCCTCCGGTGCGGTGTCGCAGGTCGACATCCTGCGCCTGGAACGCGATGTCTCGAAGAACCGCGGCGACGCCGAACAGGCGAGCGCACAGATCGCGCGCGCCCAGGCGGCGATCGGCGAGTCGCAGCGAAAGGCCCAGGAGGCCGAACTCACGTTCCGCAACGAGGCGAGGCGCGACCTCGCCGAGGCGATGGGCAAGCTCAACGCGCTCAACGAGGGCGCGGTGGCGCTGGCCGACAAGGTGAGCAAGGCGCAGGTCAGGAGCCCCGTGCGCGGGCGCGTGCAGCGGCTGCTCGCCAACACGGTCGGCGGCGTGGTGCAGCCGGGCAAGGACCTGGTCGAGATCGTGCCGCTGGACGACACGCTCGTGCTCGAGGCGCGTATCGCGCCCAAGGACATCGCCTTCATCCGCCCAGGGCAGGCGGCCAACGTGAAATTTACCGCGTACGACTTCTCGATCTATGGCGGTCTCGACGCGTCGGTCGAGAACATCAGCCCCGACACCGTGGTCGACGAGCGTGGCAATGCGTTCTACCTGGTGCGTGTGCGCACCTCGAAGTCCGGCTTCAACGACAAGCTGCAGATCATCCCCGGCATGACCGCGGAAGTGGACGTGCTCACGGGCAAGAAGACCGTGATGTCCTACCTGCTCAAGCCCGTGTTGAAGGTTCGCGAAGGCGCGATGCGCGAGCGCTAGCGATTCCGCGCGCGACGGACGCGACCGGCGCACCGTGGCCGGATGCAGTGCGCACGTGGCTCAAGACTTGTGCATATGTGCCGATAAACCGTGAGGCCCGGCCTGCGGAATTTGCACACGCGCTCGCCGAGCCAACGTCACAAGTCGTTGCAATCAGTGATGGCAGTCACGCCGCACCTCGGTTGCATCTGCGAGTACAGCCTTAGCGCCGCTATTCTCCCCGAGCAACATCGAATACACCAGGGAACACCGCGTCATGCCGACCTTCGTCAACACGCCGCGAGGCACCGTCGTCAGCATCTGGGGCAAGGCCTACATCCGCGGCACCGACGGCGCGTGGCGCCCGCTGAAGCTGGGCGAGGTGGTGATGCCCGGCGATGCGCTGCTGACCGAGCAGAACGCGATCGTGCAGATGACCGACGGGCCACGCGAGCCAATCAAGCTCGGCGAACTGGGCGCAATCGATCGCAGCGTGGATGCCCTCGATCGGGGTGACCTCGATGCCGCGCCGGCGGCGGGCCTTGCGGGCGGCGACAGCGGCGACCTGCAGCCCGGCCTGCGCATCGACCGGATCGTGGAATCGATCACGCCGGCAGACCTGGCCACGCAGGTGGACGCCGCGCCACTCGCATCCAGCATCGCCGCCCAGAGCAATCCGCCAGAGGCCACGGACGCATCTCGCCTGGTTGCGCCGACGTCGTCGATCGGTGCGATCGAGTCGGGTGCGCCCGTGGGCCTGGGCCTGGGCACGCCCACCGGCAGCGGCAGCCTGGTCGTCACCGTCACGCAACTGCCCGTGATCGGACAAGTGGTGCTGCCCGATGGCACCCCGGTGACCGTCGGTACCACGCTGGCACCGACCGACCTGCCCGGCCTGCGCTACCTGCCGCCGGCAGATTACGACGGCGTCGCCCCCGTCGGCGGTTTCGGCTACACCGTCGACAACGGCGTCACGCGCGCCGGCGGCGGCACGCAGATCAGCCTCACTGCCGTCAACGACGCGCCGCTGGCCACGCCGGGCGCCGCGACGGGCGACGAAGACTCGACGATCGGTGTGTCGCTCGTCGGCACCGATATCGACGGCACGGTCACGAACGTCACCGTGACTACGCTGCCCGGCAACGGCACGCTGCTGCTGGCCGACGGCGTGACCGCCGTGACCGCCAACCAGTCGCTCGCGCCCGCGCAGGCGGCGAACCTGATCTTCCGGCCGACGACCGACTTCAACGGCAATGCCAGCGTCGGCTTCACCGTCACCGACAACGGCGGCGCGGTGTCGGCACCGGCGAGCTTCGCGATCACGGTTTCACCGGTCAACGATGCGCCGGTGGCCCGCGGCGATGCGGTGAGCACGGTGGCCCAGGCGCCCGTCAGCGTGGCGGTGCTGGCCAACGACAGCGACGTCGACGGCGACCCGATCAGCCTCGCCGGAGCGAGCGTGGACGCTGCACAGGGCAGCGTGGTCGTCAATTCCGACGGCACGCTCACGTTCATTGCGGCGCCCGGCGTCAGCGGCCCGGTGGCCGTCAGCTACACGGTCGCCGATCCGAGCGGCGCCACCGCCAGCGCCACACTCACGGTCAACGTGGCCGCCGCGCCCGCAGTGACGGTCGACGGACCTGCGCTGACCAACGACAGCACACCCACGATCACGGGCACGAGCAACCTGCCGCCGGGATCGACCGTCACGCTCACGGTAACCGGTGCAGACAACGCGGTGCAGACCTTCACCGCCATCGTGCAGCCGAACGGCAGCTACAGCGCCGACGTGCCTGCCCCGCTGGCCGAGGGCCCGTACAGCATCAGCGCCAGCGTCACGATCGCCGGCCAGAGCGCGAACGCCAACGACGGTGGGAGCATCGACACCACGGCGCCGACGATCACCGTCGACGCGCCTGCACTCGGCAACGACAGCACGCCCACGATCACCGGCAGCACCGACCTGCCACCCGGATCGTCAGTCACCTTGATCGTGACTGGCGCCAACGGTGCGGTCCAGACCTTCACCGCGACGGTGCAGCCTGGCGGCAGCTACAGCGCCGACGTGCCCGCGGCTCTCGCCGAGGGCTCCTACACCGTCGTGGCGATCGGCATCGACGCGGCCGGCAACAGCGGCAGTGCCAGCGATGCCGGCACGGTCGACACCACGCCGCCGACGATCACCGTCGACGCGCCTGCGCTGACCAACGACACGACACCGACGATCACCGGCACCAGCAACCTGCCCGTCGGCGCGCCGATCACGCTGACCGTGACCGGTGCCGACGGCGCGGTGCAGACCTTCACCGCCACCGTGCAGCCCGGCGGCACCTACAGCGCCGACGTGCCGTCGCCTCTGGCGCAAGGCACGTACAGCGTGGTGGCCAGCGCCGCTGACGCCGCCGGCAATGCGGCAAGCGCCAGCGACACCGGCGTGCTCGACACGACCGCGCCCACGCTGACCGTCGACGCGCCTGCGCTGACCAACGACAGCACGCCGACGATCACCGGCACGACCGACCTGCCCGCCGGCGCGACCGTGACGTTGACGGTCACCGGCGCGAACGGCGCGGTCCAGACCTTCACCACCACCGTGCAGCCCGGCGGGACGTACAGCGGCAACGTGCCGTCGCCGCTGGCAGAAGGCCCGTACGTCGTGGTGGCCAGTGCCGCCGACGCGGCAGGCAATGCCGCGACCGCCAACGACAGCGGCGCCGTGGACTTCACGCCGCCCGCGCTCACCGTCGATGCCCCCGCGGTGACCAACGACAGCACGCCCGCGATCACCGGCACGACCGATTTGCCCACCGGCGCGACGGTCACGCTGACTGTGACCGGTGCCAACGGTACCGTGCAGACCTTCACGACCACGGTGCTGCCTGGCGGCACCTACAGCGCCGACGTGCCGGCCGCCCTCGTCGAGGGCAGCTTCG
>JAOUIM010000129.1 GCA_029884035.1 Aquincola sp.
TCGTGAAGTGCGTCGAGCAGTACGGCAACGTGGCGATCAACCTGAACCCCGATCCGTCGGGCGGCCACTGGACATCGCCGCCGCTCACCGACCGCTGGTGGTACCCGATCTACGAGAAGATGGTCGTGTACGACATCCCGGCGATGATCCACGTCAGCACCAGCTGCAATGCCTGCTTCCACACCACCGGTGCGCACTACATCAACGCCGACACGACGGCCTTCATGCAGCTGATCCAGGGCGACCTGTTCAAGGATTTCCCGACCCTGCGCTTCGTCATCCCGCACGGCGGTGGTGCCGCGCCGTATCACTGGGGCCGCTACCGCGGCCTGGCCCAGGAGATGAACAAGCCGCTGCTCAAGGACCACCTGTTGAAGAACGTTTTCTTCGACACCTGCGTCTACCACCAGCCCGGCATCGATGTGCTGACCAAGGTGGTGCCGGTCGAGAACATCCTCTTCGCCAGCGAGATGATCGGCGCGGTTCGCGGCATCGACCCGGAGACCGGCTTCAACTACGACGACACCAAGCGCTACATCGATGCGTCGACACGGTTGACTGCCGCGCAGAAGGCGATGGTGTTCGAGGGCAACGCGCGGCGCGTCTATCCGCGGCTCGATGCCGCGCTCAAGAAGAGGGGCAAGTAGCCATGTATGAACTGGGAGTCGTTTACCGCAACATCCAGCGTGCCGACGCGGTGGTGACGGACCGCATGACCGCGCTCGGCGCCTCGACGGTGCACGAAGCGATGGGCCGCGTCGGCCTGATGAAGACGTATATGCGCCCGATCTACGCCGGCGCGCAGGTCTCCGGCACGGCGGTCACGGTGTTGCTGCAACCGGGCGACAACTGGATGCTGCACGTCGCGGCCGAGCAGATCCAGCCGGGCGACATCGTGGTGGCTGCAGTCACCTCCGACAACACCGACGGCTTCTTCGGCGACCTGCTGGCCACATCGTTCATGGCGCGCGGCGCGCGTGCGCTGGTGATCGACGGCGGCTGCCGCGACGTCAAGACGCTGACAGAGATGGGCTTCCCGGTCTGGAGCCGCGCGATCAGTTCCAAGGGCACCGTCAAGGCGACGCTCGGCTCGGTCAACATCCCGGTCGTGTGCGCCGGCGCGCTGGTGCATCCGGGCGACGTGATCGTGGCCGACGACGACGGCGTCGTCTGCGTGCCGCGTGCGATGGCGCAGAAGACGCTTGACGCCGCGCTCGCGCGCGAAGCCAACGAGGGCGAGAAGCGTGCCAAGCTGGCCTCGGGCGTGCTCGGGCTGGACATGTACAACATGCGTGGGCCGCTCGTGAAGGCCGGCCTGCGCTACATCGACTGAGCATCGTCGCAGGACCACGCGTGACCATGCGCCGCCGAGTCGCGATTGCCCAGATCGCCATGCACTGGACCACCCAGGAAAACGTGGCTGCCATAGGCAATGCCATGGTGACCGCCCACGCGCGCGGCGTCGCGCTGTGCGGATTCTCCGAATTGGCGATCACCGGTTTCCATCGCGAGATTGCGCGTGAGGCACAGCCCGAGATCGTCGAGCCCGCGGTGCGGGTGCTGCAGGCTCAGGCGGCGCGCCTGAACCTGGGCATCGCGGTCGGTGCGCCGACCTTTCAAACCCAAGGTTCGCCATTCAACTCCCATCTGCTGATCGATGAACTGGGCACGACGGTGGCCGTGGTGCCCAAGCGAGGTCTGACGGAACCCGAGGGGACCTTCTTCGCGCGTGGCGCCTCTCGACCCGTTGGTGTGCTGCAAGGTCTGCGGTGTTCGGCCGTCATCTGCCGCGAGGTGGGTGATCTCGACCAGGTCGTGACCGATCTGCCTCCCGGCAGCACGGATCTGATCTTCGTGCCCGGCGCATTGCGCCAGGATCCAGACAAGCCGCGAACCGATCCGCCCGAGTATGTTCGCGACATTCAGCGCCTGGCCGCGGCGACCCGGGCTTTCGTCATGCAGACGAACTGGCCCAACGCCCTCAACCGGCCGGAGGAAAGCGTGGATGGCGGTGGAAGCACCGTGGCGGGCCCCGATGGGGAGTTGCTGTTCCGTCTGCCGGGCCAGGCTTCCGGCGTGGCGGTCTTCGATCTGGGCGACCGTGTTTACGAGTGGCATCCGCAATGAAGAACATCGCCCTCATCGGTTACGGCGAAGTCGGTCGCATCCTGGCCGCCGATCTGCGCGCGCAGGGCCTCGCCGTCAGCGCCTACGACCTCAAGCTCGACGGCGACAACGGCCAGCCGCTGCGTGAGCACGCAGCGGCGCACGACGTCGTGCTCGCGGCGTCGCACTCGAGTGCCGCACATGGCGCCGACCTTGTGGTGTCGGCCGTCACGGCGAGCCAGGCGGTGGCGGCGGCCGAGGCGACGGTGCGTGGGCTGAAGCAAGGCGCGTTCTTCCTCGACTTCAATTCGGCATCGCCCGGCGCCAAGTGCCGCGCCGCCGAGGTCGTCAACGCCGCCGGTGGCCGCTATGTCGAAGGGGCGGTGATGACCTCGGTGCCGCCGTACCGCATCAAGGTGCCGCTGCTGCTCGGTGGCCCCGACGCGGCGGCGCTCGAACCGTTGCTGCGCGAACTGGGCTTCGCGCCGAAGCTCGCCAGCGAGAAACTCGGCGTGGCCAGCGCCACCAAGATGTGCCGCAGCGTGATGATCAAGGGCTTCGAGGCGATGGTGATCGAGAGCTTCACCACCGCGCGCCACTACGGCGTCGAGGACGCGGTGATCGCGTCGCTGCGCGAAACCTTTCCAGGCGTCGACTGGGAAAAGCAGGCGGCGTATTTTTTCCAGCGCGTGATCGAGCATGGCCGGCGCCGCAGCGAAGAGGTGCGCGAGGTGGCCGTCACCGTGCAGGAGGCCGGCCTCACACCCTGGAGCGCCGCGGGCACCGCCGAGCGCCAGGCCTGGGTGGCCGACCTGGCCGATGCCGGCGTGTTCGGCGACAAGGGCGCGAAGGACTTCGCCCGCAGCGTCGACTGGCGCACGGAAGCCGACCGCATCCTCGGCAACCGGAAGACCCGATGAGCCCATTCGAGAAAACCCCAGGCTGGCTCGACTGGTACGCCGGGCCGAGCAAGCCGCAGTTCAAGCTGCCGCCCGGCAGCGTCGATGCGCATTGCCACGTGTTCGGCCCGGGTGCCGAGTTCCCGTTCGCCCCAGAGCGAAAGTACACGCCCTGCGACGCGAGCAAGGCGCAGCTGTTCGCGCTGCGCGACCACCTCGGCTTCGCGCGCAACGTGATCGTGCAGGCCACCTGCCACGGTGCCGACAACCGCGCGATGGCAGACGCCTGCCGGGCCAGCGGCGGCAAGGCGCGCGGTGTGGCCACCGTCAAGCGCAGCGTGACTGACCGCGAACTGCAGGACCTGCACGACAGCGGCGTTCGCGGCGTTCGCTTCAACTTCGTCAAGCGCCTGGTGGACTTCACGCCCAAGGACGAATTGATGGAGATCGCCGGGCGCATCCAGGCACTCGGCTGGCACGTGGTGATCTACTTCGAGGCGGTGGACCTGCCCGAGCTGTGGGATTTCTTCACCGCGCTGCCCACCACCGTGGTGGTCGACCACATGGGCCGGCCGGACGTGAGCAAGCCGATCGACGGCCCCGAATTCTCGCTGTTCCTGAAGTTCATGCGCGAGCACGACAACGTCTGGAGCAAGGTGAGCTGCCCCGAACGCCTGAGCGTGAGCGGCCCGCCGGCGTTGAACGGCGAGCGCAACGCCTACCGCGACGTCGTGCCCTTCGCGCGCCGCGTGGTCGAGACGTTCCCCGACCGCGTGCTCTGGGGCACCGACTGGCCGCACCCCAACCTCAAGCACCACATGCCCGACGACGGGCTGCTGGTGGACTTCATCCCGCACATCGCGCCCACGCCGCAGTTGCAGCACAAGCTGCTCGTCACCAACCCGATGCGCCTGTACTGGCCTGAACTGTGAGCCCCCAGGCTTGTCGCTTCGCGCCTTCGCCACCCCCCGAGGGGGCTCGCATCGGCTTGGGACGGCCCGGCGCCGATGCGGGCACGCTAACGGAGATTTGAGAATGGCATTGGACAAACCCTACAAGAACATCCCCGGCACGACGATCTTCGATGCCGAGCAGTCGCGCAAGGGCTACTGGCTAAACCAGTTCTGCATGAGCCTGATGAAGGCCGACAACCGCGCGCGTTTCAAGGCGAAGGAGCGCGCCTACCTCGACGAGTGGCCGATGACCGAGGAACAGAAGCAGGGCGTGCTCACGCGCGACCTCAATCGTTGCATCGCCGCCGGCGGCAACATCTATTTCCTGGCCAAGATCGGCGCCACCGACGGCAAGAGCTTCCAGCAGATGGCCGGCTCGATGACCGGCATGACCGAAGAGGAGTACCGCAACATGATGATCGGTGGCGGGCGTTCGATCCAGGGCAATCGCCACCTGGGCGAAGACGGCGACGCACAACCCCATCGGCAGCCTCAGGGCGCGGCCGGAAGAAAGGCTGGCTGAGATGGCTCGCATCACCGCCAGTGTCTACACCAGTCACGTACCGGCGATCGGCGCCGCGCTCGACCTCGGCAAGAGCGACGAGCCCTACTGGAAGAGAGTCTTCGACGGCTATGTCTTCTCCAAGCAGTGGATGCGAGAGAACAAGCCCGACGTGATCTTTCTCGTCTACAACGACCACGCCAACGCGTTCAGCCTGGAGCTGATCCCCACCTTCGCGATCGGCACCGCGGCCGAGTACGAGATCGCCGACGAGGGTTGGGGCCCGCGTCCGGTGCCCAAGGTGATCGGGCACCCGGAATTGGCCTCGCACATCGCGCAAAGCGTGATCCAGGACGACTTCGACCTCACGATCGTCAACAAGATGCCGGTCGATCATGGTCTGACCGTGCCCTTGTCGCTGATGTGCGGCCAACCCCAGGCCTGGCCCTGCCCGGTGATCCCGTTCGCGGTCAACGTGGTGCAGTACCCGGTGCCCAGCGGCCGCCGTTGCTTCAACCTTGGCCGCGCGATCGGCAAGGCAGTCGCGAGCTACGACGAGCCGCTGAACGTGCACATCTGGGGCACTGGCGGCATGAGCCACCAGTTGCAGGGCCCGCGTGCGGGCCTGATCAATGCCGAGTGGGACAACCGCTTCCTCGACCGCCTGATCGCCGAGCCCGCGGCGCTTTCGCAGATGCCGCACATAGAGTACGTGCGCGAGGCCGGCAGCGAAGGCATCGAGCTGGTGATGTGGCTCATTGCGCGCGGTGCGATGAGCGACAACGCACCGCGCGTGCGCCACCGCTTCTTCCATGTGCCGGCGAGCAACACCGCCGTCGGCCACCTGATCCTGGAGGAACAATGAAGCCCCCACGCTCACTAACGTTCGCTGCTCCCCGGGGGGGCGTCAGCCTCCTTGAGGCGGCTCAGCGGAGGCTGCCATGACCGTCAACGTAGCCCTCGCCGGTGCCGGCGCCTTCGGCATCAAGCACCTCGATGCCATCAGGCTGATCGATGGCGTGAAGGTCATCTCCGTCATCAGCCGCGAGCTGGCGAAGACGCAGGAGGTGGCCGACAAGTACGGCATCGCCCATGTCACCACCAAGCTGGCCGACAGCCTCGCGATCAAGGAAGTCGACGCCGTCATCCTGTGCACGCCCACGCAGATGCACGCTGCGCAGACGATCGCCTGCCTCGAGGCCGGCAAGCATGTGCAGGTCGAGATCCCGCTGTGCGACAAGCTCGCCGACGGCGAGGCGGTCGTCGCACGGGCCAAGGCCGGCGGCAAGGTCGCGATGTGTGGTCACACCCGCCGCTTCAACCCGAGTCACCAGTGGGTGCGCCAGCGCATCGACGACGGCGAGTTCTCGATCCAGCAGATGGACGTGCAGACCTACTTCTTCCGCCGCACGAACATGAATGCACTCGGCCAGCCGCGCAGCTGGACCGACCACCTGCTCTGGCACCACGCCGCGCACACGGTCGATCTGTTCGCGTACCAGTGCAAGAGCCCGATCGTCAAGGCCAACGCGATCGCCGGCCCGATCCACCCGACGCTGGGCATCGCGATGGACATGTCGATCCAGTTGAAGGCCGCGAACGGCGCGATCTGCACGCTCTCGCTCTCGTTCAACAACGACGGACCGCTGGGTACCTTCTTTCGCTACATCGGCGACAGCGGCACCTACATCGCGCGCTACGACGACCTGTTCAACGGCCGCGACGAGAAGATCGACGTGTCGAAGGTGGCGGTGTCGATGAACGGCATCGAGCTGCAGGACCGCGAGTTCTTTGCTGCCATCAGGCAAGGGCGCGAGCCCAACGCCAGTGTGGCCCAGGTGCTGCCCTGCTACCGGGTGCTGCACCAACTCGAGCAGCAACTGGCATGAAACAACCCCTAGCTCACTTCGTTCGCGTCCCCCGAGGGGAGCGTCAGCGCCTTGGGGCGGCCCGGCGGCACTGACATGAAGATCACCGGCACGACCCGCGTCTTCTACATCCTCGGCGACCCGGTGGCGCAGGTGCGCGCCCCCGAGGTCTACAACCATCTGTTCGAGCGCCACGGCATCGACGCGGCGATGGTGCCGCTCAAGCTGCCCGCCGCCGCATTGCCGGGCTTTCTCGAACATGGCATGAAGGCCGAGAACATCGGCGGCTTCCTGGCCACGATTCCGCACAAGGCGGCGCTGTGCGAGCGACTGCAGCCCACCGACCCGGTCGCCCAGGTGGCACATGCGGTCAATGCGGTCAAGCGCCATGCCGACGGCCGGCTCGAGGCCGCCTTGTTCGACGGCATCGGCTTCGTCAAGGGCCTGGATCACTTTGGCATCGCCGTAGCGGGCAAGAGGGTGCTGGTGGTGGGCGCGGGTGGTGGCGGCCACGCGGTGGCCGCCGCGATCGCGCTGCGCAAGCCGGCCCTGCTCGCGGTCGCCAACCGCTCTCGCGAGCGCGCGGCCTCTCTCGTGGCGCGGCTGCAGCCACTGGCGGGCCCGGCGGCATGCGTGGCCGCGAGCAACGATCCCGCCGGCTACGACCTCGTCGTCAACTGCACCTCGCAGGGCCTGAAGGTCGACGACGCGATGCCGTTCGATGCGGCGCGCGTGGATGCCGGCGCGGCGGTGGTGGACATCATCATGAGCAAGCAGCCCACGCCGCTGCTGCGCGCGTGCCGCGAACGCGGCATCCAGGCCGAGGCCGGCTTCGAGATGCTGGTGCAGCAGATCCCCGAGGTCGTGCGTTTCTTCGGCTTCGACGCGATCGCCGGCACGCTGCAGGCCGACATGAGCGAAGTGCGCGCGCTGCTGTATCCGAAGTAGGGCGATGGGCGTTTTCGACGAACCGAAGATCGACACGCACTGTCACGTGCTCGATCCGGCGCGCTTCGCGTACGCGCCGGACGTGGCCTACCGCCCTGCGGGCCAGGAGATCGCGCCGCTGGAGCAATACCTGCAGGTGATGGACGCCTATGGCATCCGCCATGCGCTGTTCGTCGGGCCCAACTCGGGCTACGGCCTGGACAACCGCTGCCTGCTCGATGCGCTCGCGCGCGGACAGGGCCGCTTCAAGGGTATCGCGGTGGTGCGCAACGACAGCGATCGCGACGCCTTGCTGCGCCTGCGCGAGGCCGGCGTGATCGGCGTCGCGTTCAATGCCACCGTGATGGGCGTGGACCATTACCGCGACGCCGCGCCGCTGCTGCGCACGTTGGCTGAGCTGGAGATGCTGCTGTCGCTGCAGGTCGAGCACGACCAGCTCGTGGTGCTGCGTCCGCTGGTCGAAGGCAGCGGCGTGCGCGTGATGGTCGACCACGGCGGCCGACCCGCCGCGGGGCGCGGCGTCGACCAACCCGGTTTCCAGGCGTTGCTGGCGATGGCGCGCAACGGCCGCACGGCCGTGAAACTTTCGGGCTGGCAGAAGTTTTCGAGCCAGCCGCCGCCTTACGACGACACGCGTCCCTTCGTCGATGCACTGCTCGACACCTTCACGCTCGACGCCTGCCTGTGGGCCAGCGACTGGCCGTTCCTGAAGGCGCCGCAGCGGCTCGACGTGGGCCCGTTGCTGCGCCATGTCGAGCGGCTGTTGCCGCTTGCGTCCGATCGGCGCCGGCTGTTCTGGGACACGCCGCGCCGCTGGCTTGGGTTCGACGATTGACGGCTGGAGGCCGAGGGTCGGCTTTCGGAAGTCGCGTCGAATAGTCCTTCACGACCCAATCTGGTCAGACCGGAGGCGGAATGGAGCGCCCCCGAAGCCGTCGTTCGGGACGTGTCGCGTTAAGCGGCTTGCAGCAAGAATTCAACCCTGACGGCGTCGAACGGGAATTCGACCTCCCCCTGCGGTGTTCGCCTAAGGAGACCCGCATCGAGCAAAGCCGTGATGTCCCCGTGTACCGCCTTGACATCGCGGTTCGCCTTGCGGGCCGCCTCGCGTATCGACATCGGTCCCGCTCCGCACATGACCTTGAGAAGGTCCCACCGCTTGGCGGTCAGGACTTGCCAGAGCAATTCCGGCGTCGCGAATGCAATGCGAGCCTCGCGCTCGCCTCGCGCCGTCTTCATCGCATGGACGGCATCAGTCAGAGTCTGCGCCAAAGAGCGCACTTCAAGCACGACCGTGTTCACGATTCCACCTCTTCACTTCTGCATCGAAGTCGGCCACGAGTTGTTCCGGGGTCGTGAAGGCGTAGACCGATTCCGTCTCGTCGACATGACGATGGTCGCCCATGCCCCGTTCGTTGTCATACCGCAGGACGCACTGCCCGCCCACGACATAGGCGAGCCTGTACTTGGACGGATGCGATGCGGGTGGCACCGGATCATGCACCCTCCAAACGACGATTTCGGCAAACGCGTCCGCCGCCAGGACGACCCGACGACGAATGAGCGGTGAGGCCTTCATCGTTGGAGAAAAGACCAACACGCGCCAGTGTTGTCAATTCTTCCAACACCCACCGATCGCCCTGTCTGCGA
>JAOUIM010000130.1 GCA_029884035.1 Aquincola sp.
AGGTCCAGGTGCAGCGAGCTGAAGCGGATCAACTCGCATCTGTGCTCGATCGCCTACCCCATCCTCGAATCAGCCGGGGCCCTGTCGGCAACGCGATTGCGCAAGTCGCACCTGGCGGGGATGGACGAGTAGGTGGCGCTCACCTGGCCCGTCGTCGCCGCAGTGCTGTTCGGCGCGCTGCTGCACGCGGCGTGGAACGGGCTCGTCAAGTCCTCCGGCGACAAGCCGCTGGACACGGCACTCGTGCATGGCCTGGGCGCGCTGGTGGCGCTGCCCTTCGCGCTCTGGGCCGGCCTGCCGTCGAGCGCGGCCTGGCCTTTCATTGCCGTGTCGTTGGTGATCCACATCGGCTACTACGTCGCGCTGGCGGGCGCCTACCAGCATGGCGAGCTCGGGATGACCTACCCGATCATGCGCGGCTTCGCCCCTTTGCTGGTGGCGCTGGGCAGCGTGGCCGTGGTCGGCGAAGCGCCGAGCGCGCTATCGTGGCTGGGCGTGGTGGGCATCACCGCTGGCGTCGCGTTCGTAGGCCTGGCGCATCCCGGCGAGGCGCTGCACCACCGCAAGGCCCTCGCGTTTGCGTTCGCCAACGCGGCCATCATCGCGATGTACACCTTCGTCGACGGGTTGGGCGTGCGCACCGAGGCGCATGCAGCCGAGGGTTCGGTATGGCGCTACGTGCTGTGGCTGTTCGCGCTCGACGGCATCGCCTACCCGATGCTGGTCTGGTGGCGGCGCGACGCCGCCGGACGCGCCGCGATCGTGGCCTACGCGCGCCGGCGCTGGCCATTGGCTGCGCTGGGCGGCACCGCGTCGATCAGCTCCTACGCCATCGCGCTGTGGGCGATGACGCGCGCGCCGGTGGCCAGCGTCGCTGCACTGCGCGAGACCTCGGTGCTGTTCGCCAGCGTGATCGGCACTTGGGTGCTCAAGGAGGCCTTCGGGCTGCAGCGCGCGGTGGGTACCGTGATCATCGTTGCGGGGGTGGTCGCACTGAGGTTCGGCTAGAACCTGTGGGCACCGCCGGAGGGCATGGGCCGTTGTACGCCGCCTTGGGCACCGCCGTTTGCCACTGCGTGCAGTCGACGTGACCGGTCCCGCTCTCAGTGTGCATCAATGACTCGGGCGACGCCTGGCGCGGTCGTCCTGGCGATTTGCAGATAGTCAAGTTCGGCCCTGGCCATCGTCGTCGCCTGTCTGTCCACCAGCACGTCGAGCTGCTGGGCCTGGTGCGCGCTCGCCTCGCCGATGCAGCGCCCGAAAGGGTCTGCAGCGAGGCTTTGCCCGCCGAACGTGTAGTCGCGTCCTCGCCCCACGCGATTGGCCATGACGACATGCACCTGGCTCTCCAAGGCACGCACCGGAATGACCTGCCGGTGCAGCGGTGCCGAGAAGTCCATGTTGCCGTCGGCGACGACAATCAGTTCGGCCCCCTGCATGGCCAGCGCCCTGGCCGGCTCGGGAAATTCGATGTCCAGGCAGATGAGCAGGCCGACCCGCAGGCCATGCCAGGCGCATACGGGATAGCTCGTCCCCGCCTCGAACACGCCGTGGTCGCTCTTGTACAGGTGCGTCTTGCGGTATTTCAGAAGAATGTCGCCACGCTCGTCGACAAGCACCGCGCTGTTGAAGTAGCGGCCGTCCTCGGCTTCGGCGAAGCCGAAGACGACGCTGACTTGCGCCTCGCGCGCCGCCTGGCGCATTGCGGCAACGCACGGCGATGCCACCGGAATGGCAAGCGTGGCGATATCGGCGGGTGTGGCAAACCCCTGCAGGCAGGTTTCGGGAAGAACGAGCAGGTCGGCCTGGCCCGCGGACGAACGGATCGCTGCCAGCGCCCGCTGCTGGTTCAGCTCCGGCTGCCCGTCGTCCCACTCGGACTGCCAAAGCCTGACGCGTACCGGGGGCATGACGATGCGGCGAGGGTCGTCAGGCGCCCAGCGCCTTCAGCCGCGCGCTCAGGCAGCCGATCGTCGCCGAGTCTGCGTTGGCAAAGGCCATGCGCAGGTACTGCGGCTGGCGCTCGCCGAAGTAGCTGCCCGGCACGGTGAGCACCCCCACCTCGGTCGCGAGGCGGCGCGCCACGGGCTCCGCATCCAGCCCGACGAAGGGGTGTCTCACGTACGCGAAATAGGCCCCGATCGCATCGATCCGCCAATCCGGCACTGCGGCGAGCGTTTCGCGAAAACACCGCGCGCGGCTCGCGATCTCGACACGGTTCGCCTTGCGCCAGTCGGCCAACTCGGCCAGTGCACGGGCCAGCGCGACCTGCGGTGCGCGCGGCGCACAGATCTGCAGGTTGTCCATGACCTTGGCGACCTGGGCCACAACCGATGGGCCGGCGGTCAATGCGCCCACGCGATGGCCGGGGATGCAGAAGGATTTGGAGAAGCTGTACAGCGCCACCAGGTGGCTGCGCCAGTCTTCGTCGCGGAAGAGCGCGTGTGGAGGCGCCGATGTCGGATCCGGGGGAAGGAAGTCGCGGTACGTCTCATCGACGATCAGCCAGAGCCCGCGCCTGCGGCACAGATCGAAGATGTCGCGCAGCAATGGCGGCGGGTACACCGCGCCGGTGGGATTGTTGGGCGTGATCAGCACCAGGGCGCGCACCGCCGGCGCGAGCGCCGATTCGATGTCGGCCAGGTCGGGCACGAACCCCTGCGCAGCGTGGCAGTCGATGCCGACGCATCCGATACCCAGCATCGCCAGGGTCGTCTGGTGGTTGAAATAGAACGGACTCAGCAAGGCGACCTGTTCGCCCGGACCGATCAACGCCAGCACGGCGGCGGCGAAGGCCTGATTGCATCCCGCCGTGACATGCACGTCCGCGGCAACGACATCGCCGCCATACAGCGCGTTGAGATCGTGCGCATAGGCTGTGCGCAATGCGTCCTCACCTTCAATGGCGCCGTAGCCCGCGGTGCGGGCCGAGCCGGCGGCTTCGGCCAGCGCGGCCAGCAGTCGCGGATGCGGTGGGTAACCCGGAACCGCCTGCGACAGATCGATCAGCGGGCCCAGGCTCGCGTCGTAGGCCTGCGCCCAGCGCTGGATCGAGGGAATCGGAGGTGTGGACAGCGACGCCACGAGGGGATTGAAGCGGGGCATGTTCATGGCGGCCGCGGTGCTGGCGCTGAACGCGGGGGTAGGCGTCCTTGGCCCACTATAGCGTCGGGTGGTCGGCCTGTCGGCCACGCCGCTGGCCGCGCGCAGTTTCCGATCCTGATGCCAGCACGTGGCCGCGCATGCTTCAGGATTTCGCGAACCGATTAATTTGCGCAGGCAATACAAGAACCCGGGCCCTGGCGTCAGAATCTGCGCAGCGATCCACAGAGACATGACCACGAGCGGCGACAAACTGGCGGCCCTGCGGGCGAAGTACGGCGCAAGCCATGGCGGCGAGACGTTCGATCCTCGCTTCAAGGCGGTGGCCGAGCGCATCTTCTCGGGCGATGGCACCCGGCTGGCGCCCTATGCCGGCGTGGCCACGTTGCTGGGCGCGCCGCACATGCCGCTGGGCCTGGCCGATCCGGCGTTCAAGGCACTGCAGGTGGCCTTGATCGGCGTGCCGATGGATCTGGGCGTGACCAACCGGCCGGGGGCGCGCTTCGGCCCGCGGGCGCTGCGCGGCATCGAGCGCATCGGCCCCTACAACCACGTGCTGGGCTGCGCGCCCGTGTTCGACCTGCGCGTGGCCGACGTGGGCGACGTGCCGATGGCCAGCCGCTACCGGCTCGAGCAATGCCACGACGATATCGAGGCCTACTTCCGCAAGGTGGTGGACGCCGGCGTGGTGCCGCTCGCGGTGGGTGGCGATCATTCGGTGACGCACCCGATCCTTAAGGCGGTGGCGCAGCAAGGCCCGGTCGCGCTGGTTCACGTCGATGCGCATTGCGACACCGGCGGCGCCTTCGACGGCACCAAGTTCCACCACGGTGGCCCGTTCCGCAATGCCGTGCTCGACGGGCTGATCGATCCGGCGCGCGCGATCCAGATCGGCATTCGCGGTTCCGCCGAATACCTCTGGGAGTTCTCGTACGACGCGGGCATGACGGTGGTCCATGCCGAGGACATCACGCGCCGCGGCATGGATGCGATCGTGGCCCAGGCGCGCGCGCTGGTGGGCGAGCACCCGGTCTACGTGTCGTTCGACGTCGATGCCCTGGACCCCGTGTTCGCGCCCGGCACCGGCACGCCCGAAGTCGGCGGCATGACCACGCGCGAGGCGCTGGCGCTGCTGCACGGTCTCAAGGGCCTGAACGTCTGCGGCGGCGACGTGGTCGAGGTCGCGCCACAATACGACAGCACGACCAACACCGCGCAGGCCGGCGCGCAGATGCTCTTCGAGATCCTCAGCCTGATGGTGTCAAGCCCCTTCGTGTCGCGCCGGACCTGAGCCCCGTTCCGCAGCGCCGGTCCGTTCCCATCCACACTGACCCAGGAGATAGCCATGACGAACGACTCAACATCCCGGAACCACCGTCACGCCGGACGCCGCGCCGTGCTCGGTGCCGGCCTGGCCGGCGCCACCGCACTGGCGCTGCCGGGTCTCGTGCGGGCGCAGGACAAGTCGATCAAAGTGGGCGTGTACGGCGGCTACTTCAAGAAGTCGTTCGACAAGCACATCTTCCCGGCCTTCACCAAGGCCTCCGGCATTGCCGTCGAATCGGTGGCTGAGCCCACCGGAGAGGCCTGGCTGGTGCAGCTGGAGCAGGCGGCCAAGGCCGGCCAGGCGCCCGCTGACGTGTCGATGATGTCGCAGGTGGCGATGCTCAAGGGACAGAGCACCAAGCTGTGGGCGCCGCTCGACCTGAAGAAGATCCCCAATTCGAGCAACCTGGTCGAGCGCTTCATCAACAAGTACCCCGACGGCAGCGTGGCGGGCATCGGGGCGGTGTCCTGGTACATCACGCTGGTGACCAACACCAAGGCCTATCCGACGGCACCCACCTCCTGGGCAGCCCTCTGGGACCCGGCCAACAAGGACAAGCTCGGCCTGCTGGCGCTGGTGTCGAATTCCTTCCTGCTCGAGGTCACCGCCAAGACCTTCTTCGGCGGCACGCAGGCCTTGAGCACCGAAGACGGTTTGCTCAAGGCCTTCCGGAAGCTTGCCGAAGTCAAGCCCAACGTGCGCCTTTGGTACCGCGACGAGGCACAGTTCGAGCAGGCGCTGAAGTCGGGCGAGATCCCGATGGGCCAGTACTACCACGATGTCACCGGCCTGGCCGCGGCCGAGAAGCATCCGGTGCGCTCCACCTTCCCTAAGGAGGGCGGCATCCTCGATTCGGGTTGCTGGGCCGTCTCGCGCGCCTCGAAGAACCTCGAGCTGGCGCACACCTTCATCAACTACATGAGCCAGCCGTCGGTGCAGGCCCTGATGTCGCGCGAAGTCGGCACCTCGCCGACGGTCAAGCGCAGCCTGCTCGACCTGACCGCCGCCGAGTTCGCGTCGGTGTCGTCGGACATCGACCCGATCATTCCGCGCTACGACCTGTACCAGACCAAGGCCGACTGGCTGAACCAGAAGTGGACCGAGCTGATCGCTTCCTGAGCGGGATGCGATCGCGTATTCGGCCTCATGTCCGGCCTCGAGGTTGAGGAGCTGTCCAAGCGCTTCGGCGCTTTCACGGCCGTCGATCGGGTTTCGCTGAACGTCCCAAAGGGCAGCTTCGTCTGCCTGCTGGGGCCTTCGGGCTGCGGCAAGACCACGCTGCTGCGCATGGTCGCGGGCCTCGAGGAACCCAGCGAGGGGCGGGTGCGCCTCGAAGGCGAAGACATGACGTCGACGCCGACGCATCAGCGCAACATCGGCATGGTGTTCCAGTCGCTGGCCTTGTTCACGCACTTGAGCGTCGGCCAGAACATCGCCTACGCGCTGCGCATTCGCGGCATCGCGCGGGAAGCGCAAGATAAGCGTGCCCAGGAACTGCTGGAGATGGTGCACCTGGGCGGTTTCGCCGACCGGCCGGTGGCCAAGCTCTCGGGGGGCCAGCGCCAGCGCGTGGCGATCGCGCGTGCGCTGGCGCATTCACCGCGCCTGTTCCTGCTCGACGAACCGCTGTCGGCGCTCGACGCCAAGCTGCGCGAGGCGATGCAGGTCGAGTTGCGCCAGCTGCAGCAGTCGCTGGGCATCACCACGGTGGTGGTCACGCACGACCAACGCGAGGCGATGACGATGGCCGACCTGGTGGTGGTGATGGGCGAGGGCCGCGTGCGGCAGGCGGCCACACCGATCGAGGTCTACCGAAATCCGGCCGATGCGTTCGTGGCCGGCTTCATCGGCAGCACCAATCTGCTGCCGGTCACGCGCGCCGCCGACGGCGCTGCCTTGCTCTGGGGAAGCCCGGTCGACGGCCTGGCGATGCCCGCCGAGCTGGCCTCGGGTGTCCTGTCCGTCCGGCCCGAAGACGTGCACCTGCAAGCGGCGGGCACCGGAACGCTCGACGCCCGCATCACCTTCGTGCGCGACCTGGGTGCGACGGTCGAGACCTTCCTGTGCACCAACGACACGACGTTCATCTCGGTGGCCAGCCCGCGCGAGCGTGGGCCTTTTTCCGTGGGCCATACGGTGGGGGTGTCGCTCCCAGCGACGCGGTGCCTGGTGTTCGCAGCATGAGACGCGAACCGCCGCGGCGCCTGGCCGATTACGCGCCGCTCGTGTTCCCTGGCCTGATGCTGCTGGTCTTCTTCGTCGTGCCATTCGGCACCATGACGGCGGTCAGCTTCTTCCGACGCCAGCAAGGCGGCTTCTACACGCCCGACTTCGTGCTCGACAACTACGGGCGTTTCCTCAGCCCGTTCTTTGGCAACGTACTGCTCTTCTCGATCCTGCTCGCGGTGGCGGTGGCGCTGGCCTGCGTGGCCCTCGCCCTGCCTTTCACGTTCACTCTCTCGCGCATGGCGCGCCGCACCCAGGTGCTGTGGCTGGTGGCCATGCTGTCGGTGCTGTCGCTGTCCGAAGTCATCATCGGGTTCGCCTGGTCGACGTTGCTGTCGCGCACGGCGGGCATCACCAACATCCTGGTGGCCCTGGGGCTGATGGAGTCACCGCGCGCCCTGGTCCCCAGCCTGGGCGCAGTGCTGACTGCGATGATCTACCAAGCGCTGCCTTACACGGTGCTGGTCATGTACCCCGCGTTGGTCCGCCTGGACCCGACCTTGCTCGAAGCCGCCAGAACCCTGGGTGCGTCGCCGCTGCGGGCATTCTTCAACGTCGTGGTGCCGGCGTTGCGCAACACGCTGGTGGCCACGGTCATCATGGTCTTCGTGTTCGCGCTGGGCTCTTACCTGCTGCCGCAGATCCTGGGGCGGCCGACCCACTGGACCCTGTCGGTGCTGATCACGGACCAGGCGGTGTACCAGTCCAACATGCCGTTCTCGGCGGCCATGGCCGTGTTCCTGGTGCTGCTTTCGCTCGCGCTGGTGGGCCTGACCGTGCTCGTTGGCCGAAAGGACGACGGCCAGTGAGTGCGCGTGTGCTCCGGTGGCTCCTTCTCGGCGCACTGGCCCTGTTCCTGGCCGCGCCCTTGATCATCGTGGCCGGCGTGTCGGTCAACGAGAAGCAGTCGCTCGACTTTCCACCGCGGGGTTTCTCGCTCGCGTGGTACCTGGAGATCTTCACCAACCGAGAATGGCGCAACGCGCTCTGGGCCTCGCTCGGGTTGGCCGCGTGCAGCGCTGCTCTGGCGGTGGCGGTGGCGTTTCCGCTGGCGTGGTTCGGCTGGCGCCGCATTGCGCCATGGACGAAGGTGCTGCAACTGCTCGGCGTGGCGCCCTTTGTGCTGCCGCCGGTCATCACCGCACTGGGTCTGCTGACCTTCTGGGCCACCACGGGCTTCTACGGCCAGGCCTGGACCGCGGTCATCAGCCATGCCACCTTCTTCGTCACGCTTCCCTTGGTCACGCTGACGCTCGGATTCGCGTCGATCGACAGGCCGGTGGTCGAGGCAGCTGCGACCATGGGGGCCGACGACGCCACCATCCTGCGCACGGTGGTCCTTCCGTTGATCCTGCCGTACGTGATTTCGGGCTACGCGTTCACCTTCGTGCTGTCGCTGAACGAATACATCATTGCCTACATGACGGTTGGCTTCACGCTGGAGACGCTGCCGATCAAGATCTTCAACGCCCTGCGCTACGGCTACACGCCGACGATGGCGTCGGTCACGGTGCTGTTCATATCGCTGGCCGCAGTGGTCTTCGGCCTGATCTCGCGCCACGGCGACCTGCCGCACCTGCTCGGCGCCCCGGCCGCCGAACGAGACTGACGCGCACATTCAAGGCATCGGATGGGCGCGTCCGGCGTTCCGCGAGCCGTGCATCGAGACTGTGGCTGAACGGGTCACGACGCGGCGCGCCGCAGCGCTACGTCACCGCGGCGTGTGCCTCACTGCGTCGGCACGTTGATCGGGAAGATGCTCATCACCCGCCAAGCGCCGCCCCACTTGACGAGCACCTGGTTCAGCAGGGTCCGCGTCACCTGCGCCGGCTGTCCCGGTGCGCCGATCGTGAACTGCACCGTCGCATGCAGTTGCGCCACGTCGCCGGTGATCGGAACCACCCGCACGCTCGTCGGCTCGGGGTCGAGCCGCCAGGTGCCTTCGTGGAGCTTGGCAAAGCGCTGCAACGCGGCATCTCGGCCCCACACGACGGTGCCGCGGGTGATCCAAAGGAACTGCGGCGAGTCGGCGAGCAGTGTTTCGAGCGCCTTCGTGTCGTGTGCATTCTGGACCTGCACGAAGCGATCGAACGTTGCTCGCACCTCATCGTCGGTCGATGCCCGCGCGCCGCCGATGGCACAGGCGAGTGTGATCGCGGCAGCGAGCGTGGA
>JAOUIM010000131.1 GCA_029884035.1 Aquincola sp.
AAGGTCCTGCGCTTCGGCGTCTCGAACCACTCGCCGTCGCAGTTCGCGCTGCTGAACCGGCGTTTTGCGCTCGTCACCAACCAGGTCGAGTTCTCGCCGCTGAATCTGGGCGCGCTGTCCGATGGCACGCTCGAGCAGGCGCTGGACCTGGGCCTGCCGCCGATGATCTGGTCGCCGCTGGCCGGCGGGCGTCTGTTCGCCGCGTCGGACGAGCGGGCGCAGCGCGTTCGCAGTGTGCTCGACGAACTTGGCCGCGAGCGAGGCGTTTCGGGAGCGACGATGGCTTACGCGTGGATCCGCCGCCACCCGTCGCGGCCGATCCCGATCACGGGTTCGGGCCGCATCGGGGCCCTGAGCGAGGCGGCTGCCGCCCTGCAGGTGTCGTTCGACGCTGAGGAGTGGTACCGCGTCTGGCAAGCCAGCACGGGACACACCGTTCCTTGAACTTCGGGTTTTCCATTGGGATGTGCAATCGCGCCCATTAGATTAACAAAAACTACTGACATAGCCCGCCCGATACATTGGCGACATCGATTGACCCTCTGCCGAAAGGAAGACCATGTCGCTAGTCAACACGCAAGTCCAGTCATTCAAGGCCAACGCCTTCCACAACGGGAAGTTCGTCGAAGTCACCGATCAGACCATCAAGGGCCGCTGGTCGGCCTTCGTCTTCATGCCAGCGGCGTTCACCTTCAACTGCCCGACCGAGGTCGAGGACTGCGCCAGCCGCTACGCGGAGTTCAGGAAGCTCGAGACCGAGGTCTACATCATCACGACCGACACGCACTTCGCGCACAAGGTGTGGCACGAGACCTCTCCCGCGGTCGGCAAGGCCAAGTTCCCGCTCGTGGGCGACCCGACGCATACGCTGACCCGCATGTTCGGCGTGCACATCGAGGAAGAGGGCCTGGCGTTGCGCGGCACTTTCGTGATCAACCCCGAGGGTGTGATCAAGACCGCGGAGATCCACGACAACGCGATCGCCCGCGATTCGACGGAGTTGATCCGCAAGATCAAGGCGGCACAGTACGTGGCAAAGAACCCGGGTCAGGTGTGCCCCGCGAAGTGGAACGATGGCGCAGCGACGCTGACCCCGTCGCTCGACCTCGTCGGCAAGATCTGACCGGCAGGGGACGACCGATGCTCGACGCTTCGCTGAAGTCGCAGCTGCGCGCCTACCTCGAGCGCCTTGCGTTCGACGTGTTGCTGGTGGCCTCGCTCGACGACCGCGAGGCGTCGATCGAGATGCGCAGCCTGCTCGAGGAGATCGCCGAATTGTCGCCGCGGGTCTCGGCCCGCTTCGACGGCCAGGACGCTCGCCGCCCGTCGTTCCAGGTCACGCGCGCCGGCGCCGACATGGGCGTGCGCTTCGCCGCGGTGCCGATGGGCCACGAGTTCACCTCGCTCGTGCTGGCGCTGCTGCAGGCGGGCGGGCATCCGCCCAAGGTCGAGGCCGAGGTGATCGACCAGATCAAGGCGCTCGAAGGCGACTTCGTCTTCGAGACCTGGATGAGTCTGACCTGCCACAACTGTCCCGACGTCGTGCAGGCCTTCAATCTGATGGCCGTGCTCAATCCGCGCGTCAAGCACGTGGCGATCGACGGCAGTCTGTTCCGCGACGAGGTGCAATCGCGCGAGATCATGGCCGTGCCTGCCGTGTTCCTGAATGGCCAGCCTTTCGGCTCCGGTCGCATGGAGCTCGGTGAAATCCTCGCCAAGCTGGACTCCGGTGCGGCGGCGCGCGATGCCTCCCGACTGGCCCGGCAGGCGCCGTTCGATGTGCTCGTGGTTGGTGGTGGCCCCGCCGGGGCCGCCGCGGCGGTGTATGCGGCACGAAAAGGCATTCGCACCGGCCTGGTGGCCGAGCGCTTCGGCGGCCAGACGCTCGACACGCTGGGCATCGAGAACTTCATTTCGGTCAAGGAAACCGAAGGCCCCAGGTTCGCCGCCGCGCTGGAAGCGCATGTGCGCGCGTACGACGTCGAGATGATGACCGGCCAGCGTGTGGAGTCCCTCGAGCCCGCGACGCAGCCGGGTGGCCACGCCAAGGTGCGCCTGGCCAATGGTGCGCAGCTCACGGCGCGCTCGATCGTGCTGGCCACGGGCGCGCGGTGGCGCAACATCAACGTGCCCGGCGAGCAGCAGTACAGGACCAAGGGCGTCGCCTACTGCCCGCATTGCGACGGGCCACTGTTCAAGGGCAAGAAGGTCGCGGTCATCGGCGGCGGCAATTCCGGCGTCGAGGCGGCCATCGACCTGGCAGGCGTGGTGGAGCATGTGACGCTGCTCGAGTTCGCCGACCAGCTGAAGGCCGACGCCGTGCTCGTGAGCAAGCTCGAGAGCCTGCCCAACGTCACGGTGCATGTGAGCGCGCAGACGCTGGAGATCACCGGTGACGGCCAGAAGGTCGATGGCCTCGTCTGGCGCGACCGCACGAGCGGCCGCGAGCGGCGCATCGAGCTGGCGGGCGTGTTCGTCCAGATCGGGCTGGTGCCCAACACCGAATGGCTCCGAGGCAAGGTCGAACTGAGCCGCTACGGCGAAATCGTCGTCGACGAACGCGGCGCGACCAGCGTGCCCGGCGTGTTTGCGGCCGGCGATGCAACGACGGTACCGTACAAGCAGATCATCGTCGCCACCGGTGAGGGGTCCAAGGCTGCGCTGTCGGCGTTCGACCATCTGATCCGCTCGCCGGCACCAGTGGCCTGAACCGGCCCGCCGGGATCATCCGGCGGTGATCTGCGGCGGTATCGCCTTCAGCCGCAGGCCGTCGCCGGATAATTGGGTGATGCACGGGCTGCACCTCACTGCGGACCTGCGAGATTGCGCAGGCCCGGCGGACCTGATGACTGATCCGCAGGCGCTGCGCGCACTGTGCGTCGCAGCCGTGAGCATGGCTGGTCTGGCGCCGGTGGGCGACTTGTTCCACCGGTTCGCGACGACCACTGACGCACAGAGCGGCGTCACCGGTGTGATCCTGCTGGCGGAATCGCATCTTGCCGTGCATACGTGGCCCGAGATCGGCGGCGTCACGATCGACGCCTACGTGTGCGACTTCAGTGCCGACAACTCGGCGCGCGCCGAGGACCTGATGGCGCGCCTGCTGGCCGCGTTCGCACCGGCCCATGTGCATCGGCAGCGGCTCCTGCGCTCAATGCCCGCGTAGCGCCCGCGCCGCGTCACGGCCCGCTGCGTCACCCGACGTGAAGGCCTCCTCGAAGACCGAGTAGCCGGCAAGGTCCGCGTGCGCCCAGTGCAATCGCGGCGTGACCCCGCCGTCGCGCAGTGCCTGCAGCGCGGGGTGCGCGCGAAGGCCGGGCACCGGGATGCTCATGGCGTGGCCGTGGCGTGCCATGTCGATGCGGCGCAACTTCTGCGGCAGGTCGGGGTGCACCGTCGAGAGATCGTCGAGGATCACACGGGCCCAGTCTCGCCACGGTCGACCCAGCAGCGCGGCCCGCTGGTCGACGCTGAGTGCGCGATACGCTGTCAGCACGGTGGCGCCCGGCACCGGCGAGAGGCTCTGGTGTTGCGCGTCCACGTATCCGAGGCCCGAGCTGCCGTAGGCGACGTTGTCCCACGACGGCGCGGCACCGGGCCGATCGAGCAGCGGTCGATCGAGGTGCAGGTTCGCCACCAGCCACGGGGCGTGGCGTGCCACGGCAGCGGCCTCGCGCAGCACCTCGGGTGGCGACTCGAGCGCACGCGCCGCAACGAACAGCGGCAGCGCACAGACGGCGCGGTCAGCGCGCCACCGCTCGACACGCTGCTCACGCTCGTTCCAGAGGTCGATCTGCACGCCATGGCGCTCGGCGACGATGCGGCTGACCACACAGCCGCCTTGCAGGCGGTCGCCCAAGGGCTGCGCGAGACGCGCCACGAGCCATGCATTGCCCTCGGGCCAGGTGAGGACAGCGTCGCGCTCGCCTTCGTCGCTGCCTGGCGGATGGAAGCCATGGCGGCTGGCGAAGTAGTGAAGCCCGGCCCAGGCCGACACGGTGTCGGACCCCGCGCCATAGTCATCGCGGCAGGCGTAGTCGAGGTACCAGCGCAAGCGCGCATCGTCAAGCCGTTCGGTGTCGAGCCACTCAGCAAAGGTGCGGGCATCGAGCGCGGCGTGCGCCGGTGTCCAGCCCGCTCGCTGGGACGGCAGGGCGAAGCCGAGTTCGCGCTGGGCCTCGGCCACGCGCTGTGCGAAGCGAAGGTACTGCGCCTGCGTGTGCGAGCCGGGATCGGCCGGCGGCAGCAATCCCTCGTGCCACGCTCCTTCGAAGAACAGGCGCTCCTGCGGGCTGTGGCAGAGATGACGCTCGTCGGTCACGGTGCGGCCGAATTCCTGTCGCAGCAGGCCGATCTCTTCCAGCCAGGCCGCAACCTCGTGCGCCTGGCTCCCAGGCAACGGCAGGTAGTGCGCGCCGAGCGGGCACGGCACGCCAGCCAGACGATGGCCACGGCTGTTGCCGCCGGCCTCGTCGTGCAGCTCGAACACCACGATGTCGCTCACGCCCTGCTGCATCAGCGCACGCGCGGCGGCCAACCCCGCAATACCTGCGCCGGCCACGATGACATCGCAGCGGCGCTGCACGGCAGGCGCGGGCAGCGCCATGGCATCCCGCAGCCGATGGCCGCGCAGCGGCGCATCACCGACCCAGCCCCCGTCCCAGGTGCTCTGCCCGACCCGGCTGCAGGCCGCCGCGCCAGCCGCCGCGGCGGCGACGAAGGCGCGGCGAGTGAAGCCGATGCGCCCGGGCTTCACTGATGTACGCGTCCCCATTCCTCCTCGAACAGGTGCACGAGGCGCTGGTCCGACAGCCGGTTGGGCTCGGCGTCGACGCGTGCCATGTCGGGCGGGAACTGGAACAGCGCGGGCATGCCCTCGCGCGTCAGGAAGCGCAGACTGGGCGGCGGTGTCACGTCGGTGCGCACCGGCCGCCGGCCAGCGAGCACGAAGCCCCACTCGCCGAAGCTCGGCACATGCGCGTGGTACGGCGTGGCGGACAGGCCCACCGCCTCGATCGTCGCAACCACGGTCCAGAAGCTCTTGCGGGCGATCAGCGGGGACGTGGTCTGCACCACGGCGAGGCCGCCGGCGGCGAGATGCTGGTCGACGAGGCGGTAGAACGTCGTGGTGTAGAGCTTGCCGAGCGCAAAGCTGGTCGGATCGGGAAAGTCGATCACGATCGCGTCGAAGGCGTCGCGGCTGGACGCCAGCCAGGCAAACGCATCCGCGGTGACGATCTCGAGCTTGGGCGAGGCCAGGGCGTGGTCGTTGAGTGCGGCAAGCACGGGCATCTCGCGGAACAGCCTCGTCATGTGCGGGTCGAGTTCGACCAGCGTGATGTGTTCGACGCCAGGGTGCCTGAGGACCTCGCGCACCGCCATGCCGTCGCCGCCACCGAGCACGAGCACGCGCCTGGGCGCGCCTTGGGCCAGCAGGGCCGGGTGGACGAGGGCCTCGTGGTAGCGGTACTCATCGCGCGAGTGAAACTGCAGGTTGCCGTTGAGGAACAGCCGCACGCCCGACGGGCCGGCCGTGACCACCACGCGCTGGTAGTCGCTCGATTCGCGCACGATCACGTTGTCGCCGTAGAAGCGGTCCTCGGCCCAGGTGGTCAGGTGGTCGGCACCGAGCATCGCGGCGGCGAGCGCCGTCACCACGCCGGCGGTGGCCAGCGCCTGCGCACCCCACGCGCGCAATTCGGTGCGGAACACGAAGAGCGTCCATGCCGCGACGAGCGCGTTGAGCAGGCCGAAGAACACGCCGGTGCGCAGCAGCCCCAGATGTGGCACCAGCAGCAGCGGAAAGGCCACGGCGACCGCGAGCGCGCCGAGGTAGTCGAACGTGAGCACCTGCGACACGAGTTCCTTGAGCGCGTAGCGCTCGCTGAAGTGGCGCTTGAGAATGCGCATCACGAGCGGGATCTCCAGGCCCACGAGGATGCCCACCACGAGCACCAGCGCATACAGCAGCACCCGGAACGTGCCGCTGGCGGAGGGCGGCAGGCTGCCGTGCGCCACAAAGAGCGCCGCAGGCATCAGGCCGCCGATCGTCGCGACCAGCAGCTCGATCTTGAGGAACTGCGCGACGAGCTGGCGCTCGATCAGCCGGCTCAGCCACGACCCGACGCCCATCGCGAACAGGTACGTGCCGATGACGGTGGAGAACTGCAGCACCGAGTCGCCGAGCAGGTAGCTCGCGAGCGCGCCGGCTGCGAGTTCGTAGACGAGGCCGCAGGCGGCGACGACGAACACCGCGGCGAGCAGTGCGACCTCGCCCGGCGCGATGCTCGGCCTTGCCGGCGCGGTGTCCGGCAACACGGCGCTCATGGCCTCAGCCGTGGATCGCCGCAGCGACGATGAGCCCGATTGCGACGCACATCGACGCCACCACGATCGCCAGCGCCACGTTCTTCTTCTCGACGATCTCCGCCCACAGGTCGTAGGGCGTGAGCTTGTCGATGATGACGAAGCAGATCCAAAAGATCAGCACGCCGATCAAAGCGAAGAGCATCGAGCCGAAGAACACGCCGGGCTTGAGCCACTCGATTCCCACCATGGTGAAGCACCTCCTGCTGTGAAATGAACCTGGGCCGCGCTACTTGTGGCCGCCGCCGCTCGAATAGCCGCCGAACGAACCGCCCCCGATGCGCGCCCCGCCGCCGCCACTGCCACGTTTGCACTGCTGGTACTCCGCGCTGTTCGCACCGAAGGTCGCGCGAACCTCGTCGCAATCGTCGCTGCATCTGTCCATCATGAACAGCAGCACGTACAAGGCAATGACGATCCAAACGATCGTGGCGGTGCCCTTGGTCTTGCGGTTGGACAGCGTCGACAGCGGCTGCACATCGGCCGACAGTCCGGGTGTGGCGGCGATCGGCACGCCGAACGCCTTGGCCAGCATCGCGGCGTCGATCGCCTCGCCGGCCGACCAGGTGACTTCCTGGCCGGCTTGCTCGCGCGACAGGCGCTTGCGGCGGGCGGGGCCGGTGCCATCGTAATCGGTCACCTGGGCTCGCTCCTCGCGCTGAACGCGCCAGTAGAACTCGCCCTGGACCCAGGTGACCTTGGCGGCGTAGGTGTAACGGCGCTGGTAGGTCACGCCCTCCCACTGCGCCTGGGTACCGCGGACCTGCGGCGCGCCAGTGATCGGGCGCACCCAGCTCCAGCCGTCCTCGGCGTCGACGAGGAAGGCGAAACCCGCCTGCTGGTTGAACAGCAGGTATTCGCGCCAGTAGGTGGTCTCGTCGTCGCTGTCCTCGGGAATGTCGCATCGCTCGACGAGGCCGACCACGGTCCAGGGCAGGGCCCCTTCGCGGCCGATCGCCAGGGTCGCGGTGCTGCCCAGCGGCAGCGTGGGTTGGGCACCCTCGTGGCCCGAGTTCGCCTGTGCGTAGTGGGCCAGCGCAGCGCCCGCGCCCGCACTCAGGTCGACGACGGCCTTGCACTGGTGGCAGACGATCGACTGGGTCGACGCGAGCTTGACCTCGAGCGAGGCGCCGCAGCTCGGGCACTCGACGTTGCGCGCCGCAAGCATCCTTTCGCCGATTTCGCGCAGCCCGCTGAGCCGCAGATCGCCGAGCGCGACGCCCCGTCCGATCGACCAGTGCACCGTGTCCGGCGTGCTGTAGTCGAGCGTGCCGACCTCGCCCTGCGCGTCGCGCAGGTCGGCGACGACGAACTCGCTGCGCAGCGGCGGCGCGACGGGCAATTCGCCCTCCGCGGCCATCAGGCGCGCGCTCGTGACAGATGCCACGTCCCAGATGCGGCCACTGATCGTGCGTCGCTCGCCGGCGCGCAGTTCGCCGGCCCTGGGGGCCGCCTCGGTCAGGGCGGCGTCGAAGCTGAAGACATAGGCACCGTTGTCCTCCGACAGCCAGCCGCTGCGGCCGTTGTCGAACAGCGCGTGCCACTCGTTCCAGGTGCCGTCGGCGTAACCGTACTGCAATCGGCCGACGAGCGTGAAGGCGATGCCCTGCAGGGACCCCGCGGCACCGAGCTGCAGCGGCGAGTGGTCGTCGAACAGCTCTGACATGACGCCCACGCGCCTGAGCGCCTCCCCGTCTCGCACCAGTGTGCTGCGGCAGAAGCTGCACACCGCGCTGGCCGAGGCGGCCGATCGGAACTCGACCGGCGCACCGCAGCTCGGGCACGCGGCGCGGTAGGCGCGCTGTGAAGAGGTGGCCACCTAGCTCGGTTCGCCAGCCTGGCACCGTCCCGCCCTTCGAGAGGCGGCACCCCGCCGAGCGACGGCGACGAGGCGAGGCGACAGGCCTAGGGGCACCATGACCCTACACGAGCTTCTTCAGCAGCTCCGCCTTCTTCGAGCTGAATTCCTCGTCCGTGAGGACGCCCTTGGCCCTGAGCTCGGCCAGCTTCTCGATCGTCGCCATCACCTCGTCGGGGCGCACACCGGCCACAGCCGCCGCCGCGGCCGCCGCGGTGCCACCACCCTGCAGCCCCTGGCTGAGCTGCTGCGCCATCACCTGACCGAGCGCGACTCCGGCACCCAGCCCCATCGCGTCGCCGACCACGCCGCCACCCCCTGCGGCAGCGCCCTTGGCGAACTCGGGGATCGCCTGGCCCGTCTGGTACTGCATGAACCTGCCCATGTCCTGGCCGACCATGCCCATGCCGATCTTCTGGTCGAGGATCTTCTGCAGTTCCTCGGGCAGGCTCACGTTCTGCACCGTCACGCTCTCGAGCGCGAGGCCGATCTTGCCGAACGCCGGCGCGGTGACCTCGCGCAACTGCTGCGCGAACTCGACCTGGTTGGCCGCCAGGTCGAGGAAGGGTACGCCGCTGGCCGC
>JAOUIM010000531.1 GCA_029884035.1 Aquincola sp.
GGAGCCAGTCGTACACCGCCTCGGACATCGAGGTCCTGACCGGCCTTGAACCCGTGCGCCGCCGGCCGGGCATGTACACCGACACGCGCAGCCCCAACCACCTGGTGCACGAAGTGGTGGACAACAGTGTCGACGAGGCCCTTTCCGGCCACTGCAGGAACATCGCCGTCGTCGTGCACAAGGACGGCTCGGTATCGGTGGACGACGACGGCCGCGGCATGCCGGTCGACATCCACCCCAAAGAAAAGGTCAGCGGCGTCGAACTGATCCTGACCCGGCTGCACGCCGGCGGAAAATTCTCCGGCCGCAACTACGAGAGCGCGGGCGGGCTGCACGGCGTCGGCGTGTCGGTCGTCAACGCCCTGTCGAAGCACCTCGAATGCAACGTGCGGCGCGACGGCCGCGAATGGAACATCGGCTTCAAGGACGGCAAGGTCGTTTCGAAACTCGAGGCCGTCGGCGAGGTCAAGCGCGGGCGGACCGGCACCAGCGTGCGTTTCTGGCCGGACCCGGGATTCTTCGACTCGCCGAACATCTCGGTGCCGCGGCTCAAGCACGTGCTGAAGGCCAAGGCCGTGCTGTGCCCGGGGCTGCGCGTGAAACTCGCGGTCGAGGCCAGCGGCGAGACCGACGAGTGGTTCTTCACCGGCGACCTGGCCGCGTACCTGGTCGAGCAGCTCGGCGATGCCGAGCGCCTGCCCGAGGAGGCGTTCACCGGGCACGTCAAGGGCGGCAACGAGACCGCCGACTGGGCATTCTGCTGGGCGCCCGGGACCGACGCGCCGGTCGCCGAGAGCTACGTCAACCTGATCCCGACGCCGCAGGGCGGCACGCACGTCAACGGCCTGCGCGCAGGCACCACCGACGCGGTGCGCGAGTTCTGCGAGTTCCGCAACCTCGTGCCGCGCGGGCTCAAGCTCGCGCCCGAGGACGTCTGGACCTCGGTCGCCTTCGTGCTGTCGGTGCGCATGCAGAACCCGCAGTTCTCCGGCCAGACGAAAGAGAAGCTGTCCTCGCGCGAGTCGGCGGTCTTCGTGTCGGGCGTGGTCAAGGATGCCTTTGCCCTGTGGCTCAACCAGCACCCGGAGGCCGGCGAGAAGATCGCGCAGTTCGCGATCTCGAACGCGCAGGAGCGCACGCGCATGGCGGCCCGCGTCACGCGCAAGCGCATCGTCAGCGGCCCGGCGCTGCCCGGAAAGCTCGCCGACTGCACGCTGCAGGAGCCCGAGCGCTGCGAGCTGTTCCTGGTCGAGGGGGATTCCGCGGGCGGATCGGCGAAACAGGCGCGCGACCGCTCCTTCCAGGCAGTCATGCCGCTGCGCGGCAAGATCCTCAACACCTGGGAAGTGGAGGCCGCCGACATCCTGGCCTCGCAGGAAGTCCACGACATCGCGACCGCGATCGGCGTCGACGCCGCCTCCGGCGACCTGTCGGGACTGCGCTACCACAAGATCTGCATCCTGGCGGACGCCGATTCCGACGGCGCCCACATCGCGACGCTCCTGTGCGCGCTGTTCCTGCGGCACTTCCGCCCGCTGGTGACGGCAGGACACGTCTACGTCGCGATGCCGCCGCTGTTCCGGATCGACGTCGGCAAGAACGTCTTCTACGCGCTCGGCGAGTACGAGCGCGACGGCATCCTCGACCGCATCCAGGCCGACGGCCTGCGCGGCAAGCCCGTGATCACGCGCTTCAAGGGCCTCGGCGAGATGAGCCCGCTGCAGCTGCGCGAGACCACCATGTCGCCGGACACGCGCCGTCTCGTGCAGCTGACCGTGGACGCGAAGGACGGCGCCGATCAGCTGATGGACATGATGCTCGCGAAGAAGCGCGCGTCGGACCGCCGCGACTGGCTGGAGAGCAAGGGCAACCTGGCGACCCTCTGAACATGAAAGAGCAGTCACTCGACTTCGAGGGCATCGAGCGCCAGCCGCTCAGGACATTCACCGAGAAGGCGTACCTCGACTACTCGATGTACGTGATCCTCGACCGCGCGCTGCCGCAGCTCGCCGACGGGCTGAAGCCGGTGCAGCGGCGTATCGTCTACGCGATGAGCGAGCTGGGGCTGGCGGCCGGCTCGAAGCACAAGAAATCCGCGCGCACGGTCGGCGACGTGATCGGCAAGTATCACCCGCACGGCGACAGCGCCTGCTACGAGGCGATGGTGCTGATGGCGCAGGATTTCTCCTACCGCTATCCGATCGTGGACGGGCAGGGCAACTGGGGCTCGACCGACGACCCGAAGTCCTTCGCG
>JAOUIM010000530.1 GCA_029884035.1 Aquincola sp.
GTCGCCCTGGGTCGTGCGCACCCGATCGGCGTCCGCGAGCACGACACGGACTGGTTCACGCGCGGCGAGCCGGTGGTGACCCGCCTCGGCGACTTCGACGCGATCCTGATGCGCAAGGATCCGCCGTTCGACACCGAATACATCTATTCGACCTACATCCTCGAGCGGGCCGAGGTGCAGGGTGCGCTGGTCGTAAACCGCCCGCAGGGCCTGCGCGACATGAACGAAAAGGTCTACACGGCCTGGTTTCCGCAGTGCTGCGCGCCCACCCTGATCACGCGCGACATGGCGGACATGCACGCGTTCCTGAAGGAACACGGCCGGGTCGTCTGTAAACCCCTCTATGGCATGGGCGGCCGTTCGATCTTCGTGGTCGACGCCGGCGACAAGAATGCGAACGTGATCTTCGAAACGCTCACCGAGTACGGCACGCGCTACGCGATCGTGCAACGCTACATCCCAGACATCGTGACGACTGGCGACTCGAGGGTGATCCTGGTGGACGGCGAACCCGTGCCCTACGCGCTTGCACGCATTCCGACCGCCGCGGACAACCGCGGCAACCTGGCCGCTGGCGCCAAGGGCGTCGGCCGCCCGCTCGACGCACGCGACCGCTGGCTGGCCGCCGAGATCGGACCGGCGCTGCGCGACCGGGGCATGCTGTTCGTGGGCCTCGACGTGATCGGCGGCTTCGTCACCGAAATCAACGTGACCAGCCCGACGGGCGTGCGCGAGATCGACCAGCAGTTCGGCACCGACATCGCCGGTTCGCTGATGGCTGTGATCGCACGCCGGGTCGACGCGCGCGGAGGGCCGCATTGAGCACGCCGGCCATCCTCCGCAGGCGCCGTGATCCCACCGGGGACCGGCTGGCTACGGCGATCTTCGTCGCGGCACTGATCCATGGGCTGGTGATCCTCGGGGTGCGCTTCAGTGCCCCGCCAGTCGCCGACAACGCACTGCCCACGCTCGAAGTCCTGCTGATACCGCCCGGCCCCGACGACCCGCAGGAGAACCAGGAGGCGGCCTACATCGCGCAGCGCACGCAAAGGGGCCACGGCACCGACACGGAAGCCAGGCGCGCGTCGTTGCCGGAAGCGCGGGACGAGCAGCAGGCTCCTCCCGATGCGTCCACGGCCGATCTGGAGAAGCACAACCGGCTCGCTGAACCGGAAGGGGCCGTGTCGGTGCTGGCCCGCCGCGCGCTCGAAGCCGAGCGGCTGGCGACCGGTTCCGAGCCGCACGACGAGGCCCCGGTGTTTTTCGCCATTCCCACGCCGGCGGTGCCGACAGTGGGCCTCAACGCAGCGGTGGCAGACCGCGAACTGCACCTGCGCGGCCAGCGCTCGGCGGACGGGAAGCTGCTGGCCGACACGCGCGAGTCCGCGATCGCGGCTTACCTCGATGGGTGGAAGCGCCGGATCGAGCGCGTGGGCACCATCAATTTTCCGAACGAGGCCCGGCGCCGGCAATTGTCCGGCAATCCGGTCGTCGAGGTCGCCATCCGCGCCAACGGCACGCTCGAGACCGTGATCGTGCGCCGGACCAGCGGGCACCCCGAACTCGACAACGCCGCGGTCGGCATCGTGCGACTCGCGGCCCCGTTCGAACCTTTCCCGGGCGCACTGCGCGAACGCTTTCCGGTGCTCCGCTTTGCCTACGAATGGCAGTTCATCAACGGACAGCTCGGGGGCGACGGCGCGGTCTTCTCCTCGGGCCCGTAGCGCGATACTGTCGCGCCGTGGCCTCCTACCTCACCAACCAGTTCCTGATCGCCATGCCCGCCATGGACGATCCGAACTTTGCGCAGACCGTCACGCTCGTGTGTGAACACAACGAACGCGGTGCACTCGGCATCGTCATCAACCGCACCTTGCCGATGACGCTGGGAGAGGTGTTCGACCAGCTCGGCCTCGACTCCTCGCGGTCGCGGGTGAGCGGGCAGCCCGTGCTGCGGGGCGGCCCGGTGCAGACGGAACGCGGGTTCGTGCTGCACTCGCCCGCCGGGCAGTACGAATCCTCGTTGCCGTTTTCCGACCGCATGCACCTCACGACCTCGCGCGACATCCTCGATGCCCTGGCAATGGGCGAAGGGCCTGCAAGTGCGGTCATTGCGCTGGGTTATGCCGGTTGGGAGGCTGGCCAGCTCGAAGACGAGATGGCCCGCAATGCCTGGCTCACGGTGGACGCCGACGAGCGCGTGCTGTTCTCGACCCCGGTCGAAGAGCGCTGGAGCGCCGCGGCCAGGTTGCTC
>JAOUIM010000532.1 GCA_029884035.1 Aquincola sp.
GCACCCAGGCGCGTGATTGCCAGCGCCACCACATCAACAGTCCGCGCAGCCATTCGTCAGCGGCGTAGGCGATCCACAGGCCGACGAGACCCAGGCCGAGGTGGACACCGAGCCACCAGCTGCCCCCGGCGAGCACGACGATCATCGACGCCGCACCGGCCATGACGGGAAACCGCGCATCGCCCGCCGCGCGCAACGCATTGACCAGCACCAGATTGAATGTCCGCCCCGGCTCGAGCAGCACCGTCCACCACAACAAGATCGCAGCCCGTGCAACGATCGTCGCGTCGCTCGTGAACAGGCGCAGCGTTGTCGGGCCGGCGAGCGCGGCAGCGGTGGCCACCAGCACGGACACCGGCAGCCCGAGCGCCAACGCGCGCCGCACCAGCCGATCGCCGTCGTGCAGGCGCCCCGCACCGATGTGGTGGCCGAGCACGATTTCGACGGCCAGGCCGGTCGCCAGCCCGGCGAGCAGCACGACGTAGGTGATCTGCGACGCATAGGCATGCGCCGCGAGTGCGCCGCCGCCGAGCTGCCCCGCCACCGCCACGCTGACGGTGAACGCCAAGCGGTAGAGGATGTTCTCGGCCGCGCCGGGCGCGCCGATCGCGAGCACGGTGCCCAGCTCCTTGCGTCGCAGCCGCCACCAATCGCTGACAAGCGTCGTCAGACCGAGCCGCTCGCGCCACAGCCAGCGGTGCAGGACGGTGCCCAGCGAGCGGCTGACCAGCAGCGCGATCGCGAACCCGGGCAGACCGAGCGACTGCAGAGGGCCTGCCCCGCGCATCAGTGCGAACGCCAGCAGCAGGTGCACCGCATGCATGGCGACGATGACGCGCAGCACGTCGCCGCCTCGAAGGTGCGCGCGCATCACGCTCGACTGGGTTGCGTTCAGGGCGTCGAGCAGCAACGCCGGCGCCATCGCCTGCAGCAGCGGCACGGCCAGCGGTGCCACGTCGGCGGGCGCGTTCAGCGCAGCCATCAGCGGGGCCGCCGCCAGCCACGCCACGAGCGCAATCGCCCCGCCCAGCCACGTGCTGGCGCCCAACGCAGCGCGTGCCAATTCATTGGCGGCAGCGCGCTGGCTTCGACCGAGCGCTTGCGCCACGACCACGCTCACGCCGGCACCGACGATGCGAAACAGGATGAACAGCATCGACAGCACGTGGTTGGCCAGCGCGAACGCCGCTGCCGACGTGTCGCCCAGCCCGGCGGCCAATGCCGTGCCGGCGATGCCGACGGCGATGCCCAGCGCGAGTTCGAGGAACAGCGGTGCGGCGACGGCGGCCAGCCTCAATGGAGGCTGTGGCATGGCGATCGTCATGGGCAGGCGAACGGTTCGTCGTCCGTGAAGGCGCTTTCTTGGGTGGATGGCGGCCAGAGCCTCGCAGGCAAGTAGTTTGACTACAAAACGGACGGCGCCACCACGCGTTCCATAGCCACAAGTTTGCGCCAAGCACCTGAAATCAGAAGGAAAACGAGGGGAATCCCGGTGTCGGTGGCGCAACACCAAGGGTTTTCCAAGACGCCATCGATAGCTAGTTTTGATACAAAACCAACGGTTCGATTCCTGATGCCGCGGTTCTTGCGCGGCAAGACCATTGATAACTGCCGAGGAGATCCTGGTGAAGCGTTCATGCCTCTCGTCGCGCCGTGGCCCGGTGCCCCGTTCCCTGTTCCGCCTGAGCCCGGTGGCCGCCGGCGCGACGGTTCTGTTGGTGTCGATGGGGACCGCGCACGCGCAGGCCGGCCCGTCGACTGCCGCTGGCACCGATACGCAGACGATCACCGTGACCGGCATCCGCCGCGGCATCGAGAATGCGATCAACGTCAAGAAGAACCAGGACTCGATCGTGGAGGCCGTGTCGGCCGAGGACATCGGCAAGCTGCCGGACTCGTCGATTGCCGAGTCGATTGCGCGCCTGCCGGGACTTGCCGCACAGCGCGTGAATGGCCGTGCCACGGAAGTCAACATTCGCGGCCTGTCGGGCGACTTCGCCAACACCCTGCTCAACGGTCGCGAGCAGACCAGCACCGGGAACAACCGCAGCGTCGAGTTCGACCAGTACCCGTCGGAGCTGCTGTCGGCGGTGCTCGTCTACAAGACGCCGGATGCGGCATTGGTGGGGCAGGGTCTGTCGGGAACGATCGATCTGCAGACCGTGCGGCCGCTGTCCTATCCGCAACGCGTGATCGCGTTGAACGTGCGCGGGGAGAAGAACGGCAAGGGCACGCCCTTCGAAGGTACGGG
>JAOUIM010000132.1 GCA_029884035.1 Aquincola sp.
CGCCGGCCGCACGCTGTCATGTGTGGAACGCGGGATGGCGCTGGGTCGCGGCGGGCACACCGCGGGTCAGGCGCCGTGCTTGTCGGCCTCCGAGGTGAAGCTGTCGGCGTAAAAGGCCTCTGCAGGCAGTCCGCATCGGCTCGTGAAGTCGCGCTGGGCAGACTCGACCATGACCGGCACGCCGCAGGCATAGACCTCATGGCCGGACATGTCGGGCAGGTCGGCCATCACCGCTTCGTGCACGAATCCAATGCGCCCGATCCAGGCGTCCTCGGGCTGCGCGTCCGACAGCACCGGCACATAGCGCAGGTTCGGCAACGCCGCGGCAGCCTCTTGCGCCCAGTCGTGCAGGTACAGGTCGGCGCGGCGCCGAGCGCCCCAGTAAAGCACGGCCGGGCGCTCGATTCCCTGGTCCTGGATGTGTTCGATGATGGCCTTGATCGGTGCGAAGCCGGTGCCCGATGCGAGCAGCACAATCGGCTTGTCGTTGTCCTCGCGCAGGAAGAAGCTCCCCAGAGGCCCCTCCATGCGCAGGATCTCCTTGTCCTTCATCGCGCCGAACACGTGATCGGTGAACTTGCCGCCCGGCATGTGGCGCAGGTGCAGTTCGATCATCGGCGGGTTGCCGAGCCGCTCGGGCGCGTTGGCCATCGAGTAGCTTCGCCGCGATCCGTCGCGCAGGATGAACTCGACGTACTGCCCGGCCCGGTACTTGAATGCCACCGTCGCCGGCAACTGCAACTTCATCAGCATCACATCGGCCGCGGGTCTTTCCAGGCTCGCGACGCGGGCGGGCATCTTCTGCACCGGGTAGTCGCCGGCGCCCGCAACCGTTCGCGCCTGGACCACGCAGTCGGTCTGGGGCGCCGCGCAGCAGGTGAGGATCCAGCCTGCCGCTTCCTCCTCCCGCGTCAGCGTGCGTAGCTGGTGCGCGCCATGGGTCACGCGGCCCTCGAGCAGGCGGCTCTTGCACGAGCCGCACGCGCCGTCGCGGCAGCCGTATGGCAGGCCCACGCCGGCGCGGATGGCCGCCGCGAGGATGACCTCTCCGGGGCCGACGTCGAAGTTCACGCCAGCAGGCTGTACGGTGACCTTGAAGCTCATTCGGGTGGGGCGTCTCTACACTGCGAAACCATGATTCTGCCTGTCGCACGCCAACGCCGGCCCACGCTGCTGATCGTGGGCTGCGGGGACGTGGGGCTTCGCGTCCTGCGGCTGCTTGGCGGCCGCGTGCGAGTGCTCGCGCTGACGTCGAGTCGAGACCGTGTGGGCGAACTTCGCGCGGCGGGCGCGCTGCCATTGCTGGGCAACCTCGATGACGGCGGTACGCTCGGTCGCCTGGCGGCACTGGCCGACTGGGTGCTGCACTTGGCACCGCCTGCCAGCGATGGACACCACGATGCGCGCACCCGCGCATTGCTGCAGGCGCTGTCACGCAGCCGCCGACCGCATCGTGTGGTCTACGCCAGCACGACCGGGGTGTATGGCGACGCGGGTGGGCAGCGGTTCGACGAAACGCGGCCGATCCGGCCTGCCACCGATCGGGCCTGGCGGCGCGCCGACGCCGAGGCGCTCGTACGCAGTCATGGCCGGATATTTGGCGTTGCGGCGTGCATCCTGCGTGTGCCCGGCATCTACGCGCTCGACCGGGTCGGTGGCGACCCGCGCGAGCGCGTGCGGCGCGGCGCGCCGGTGTTTGCGCCCGAAGACGACGTGTTCACGAACCACATCCACGCCGACGACCTCGCGCGTGCCTGCGTTGCGGCCCTGTTTCGCGCCGCCCCGCAGCGCGTCTATCACGCCAGCGACGACAGCGAACTGAGGATGGGGGACCATTTCGACGCAGTCGCCGACGCGTTCGGGCTGCCGCGCGCGCCCCGCCTGTCTCGCGCCGCCCTGCGCGCGGCAGTGAGCGACATGCAATGGAGCTTCCTCTGCGAATCCCGCCGTCTCGACAACGGGCGCCTGCACCGCGAGCTGCGATTGCGCCTGCACTACCCGACGCCGGGCCACGCTTGGGCCGCCGCCACCCGACGCGAGGCACGACGATAGCCGCCGAGGTTTGCGGCAACGCCGCACGCTCCGCGCGACCCGCATAGCGTCCACGCACGGCGCGGACAGGCCGCTCAGACCCCGGTGGCCCGGCGCAGCTGGCGCTGGCGGTCCACGGTGCGCACGCTCAGGCTCTGGTGTGTGTCGTCGCGTTCGATCTCGAGTTGCACGTCGCGCTCGGCGTCGCCGCTCCACAGCCGCGTCCACAACGCATCGAGCGAGGACACGGCGGCACCATCGATACCCACGATGCGGTCTCCGACACGCAGCCCTGCGGCATCAGCAGGGCTGTCGTCATTGACCCGGACGACATGCAACTTTCCACCCTGTTCGACGCAGTTGATGCCGAGCCAGGCTCGCTTGCTGGCGGACGTCGACCCGCCGCGGCGCAGCTCGGCAAGGATGGGTCGAAGCAGATCGGTGGGCACGAACATGTTGCCTGGCATGCGCGGGGCGTCGCGTCCCGGGGAACCACCCACGTCGGCCACGACCAGCGACCCGATTCCCACCAACTCGCCGTGCGGGTTGAACAGGCCGGCACCGCTGTGATCGGTGCGCGGCGGCGCGGTGAACAGGGCGCCGTCGATCCGGTACTCCCAGTAGCCCGCGAAGGTGCGCCGCGAAACCAGGCGTGCCGCGCTCAACTCGCCGATCGGCGCGCCGCTGACGATCAGGAGGCTGTCGCCGGCCGCGACCGCCTCCGATTCGCCGAGGGGGGCAGGCTTGATGTTCAGCGGTGCCAGCGATTGCAAAAGGCCAAAGCCGGTGGCAATGTCGTACCCCGCGACGCGTGCCGGCAGGGACCGGCCGTCGTCGAGCTGCAACTGGATCTGGTCGGCCTCGAGCACGAGGTAGCCGATCGTCAGCACGAGACCGGCCGGGTCGATCACGACGCCCGATCCCTGGCGGATGCGGCCCAGCGTGGCGTTGGAGCGGGCGTCGGGCACCGCCAGGGCCTGCACCCCCACGACGGCGTTGACCGCACGCTCGAGCGCGCGCGATTGCTCGGACAGTTCGCTGGCCGCCGACGCGGGGTGTGCCAGCCCGAGCAGCAGCGCCAGGACGAAGGACTTGGCCGGGTACCACATCGCACGCACCTCCGGTGTGCGCACAGGATGCGCCAAGCGCGCGCCGGCCGCAACCGGCGGTCGAGGTTCTTCAGCGACGGCGGCCGCCGAACGGAGGCTGGCCGCGCCAGTAGCGCAGCGTCAGCAAGCCACCGAGCATGCCGCCCAGGTGGGCGAAATGGGCGATTCCGCTGCGCCCCGCCACGCCCAGAGACAGCTCGATCACACCGAACGCCACCACCATGCCGATCGCGGGCATCGGGATCGGGCGGATCGGCAGCGCGGAGCGATTCGTCAACATGATGATGAACAGCACCATGCCCGCCACGTTGAAGATCGTCGATGGGATCATGAGGAGCACCATCGGCAGGAATCCGAGCAGGTCGAACTGCCGGCGCGGGAAAACGAATGCATAGGCGAGCAGCAGGCCGTACAGCGCGCCCGACGCGCCCACGGTGTACGCGATGGAGCCGAGCAGGCCGGTCACGAGCAACTGGGTCAGCCCGGCCGTCACCAGGCTCACGAGCAGGAATACCAGGTATCGGTTCCGGCCCCAGAGTCGCTCCAACTCCGAGCCGAACATCCACAGGCCGAGCATGTTGAACAGCAGGTGTGCCAGATTGCCATGCAGGAGCCCGTAGGTCACCAGCTGCCAGGGCATGAAGGCACCGCTCGTCAGGGGCCACAGGGCGAACGCCGGGACGAGCGGGACGAGCTGATCGAGGAAGAACGCCGCGACACAGGCAAGGATCAACCCGAGGGTGACTGGGGGTAGAGGCGGCATCGTCGGGAGTGGCTGGTGCCCCGGGCCGGACTCGAACCGGCACGCTGATTAGGCGGTGGATTTTGAGTCCACTGCGTCTACCGATTCCGCCACCGGGGCTATGGGCGCGGCGCGCGACGCGCGACGGGCGCGGATTATCACACGCGCTCGGCGCAGCGCGGCCCACGCTGCGACAATTGCGCCATGCCCAGCTACAGGACCCTCGAGGACGTCATCGGCGGCACACCGATTGTCAGGCTGCAGCGCGTGCCGGGGGCCGATAACCATCGTCGCGGCAACGTGTTCCTCGGCAAGCTCGAGGGCAACAACCCGGCCGGCTCGGTGAAGGACCGCCCGGCGATCAGCATGATCGCGCGAGCCGAAGAGCGAGGCGATATCGCTCCCGGCGACGTGCTGATCGAGGCCACGTCGGGCAATACGGGCATTGCGCTTGCGATGGCCGCGGCGATCCGCGGCTACCACATGGTCCTGATCATGCCGGAGGACCTGTCGATCGAGCGTGCGCAGACGATGAAGGCCTTCGGCGCGGAACTGGTGCTTACGCCCAAGTCGGGCGGGATGGAGTACGCGCGCGACCTGGCGCTGCAGATGCAAGCCGACGGCAAGGGCCGGGTGCTCGACCAGTTCGCCAACGCCGACAACCCGCGCGTGCACTACGAGACGACCGGACCGGAGATCTGGCGCGACACCGACGGCACGATCACCCACTTCGTGAGTGCCATGGGCACGACCGGCACGATCACGGGCGTGTCGCGATTCCTGAAGGAGAACAACCCTGCCGTGCGGATCGTCGGCGCGCAGCCGGCCGATGGTTCGCGCATTCCGGGAATCCGCAGATGGCCAGAGGCCTACCTGCCCAAGATCTACGACGCCACGCATGTCGACGAGATCGTGCTCGTGAGTCAGGCCGAGGCCGAGGACATGGCCCGGCGGCTCGCGAGGGAGGAGGGTCTGTTCGCGGGCATCTCGGCCGCCGGGGCGTGCTGCGTCGCCCTGAAGGTTGCCGAGCGCCTGGAAAACGCGACGATAGTGTTCATCGTCTGCGACCGTGGCGACCGTTACCTATCGACGGGCGTGTTCCCGGCGTGAGCTTCCGTTTCTGCCCGCAGTGCGCGACGGCCTTGCAGCCCGTCGAACTCATCGAAGACGGGGGTCCGAAGACTCGGATGCGCTGCACGGCGTGCGACTTCACCCACTGGAACAACCCAACGCCGGTGCTGGCGGCCGTGATCGAATGCGAGGACCGCGACGGGTGCGTGCTGCTGGCTCGCAACGTGGCGTGGCCGGGCCGCATGTTCGCGCTCATCACGGGATTCATGGAAGCCGGCGAGTCGCCCGAGGCCGGGATACGCCGCGAGGTGGCCGAAGAAACGAACCTCGAAGTCGGGGCCGTCTCCCTGATTGGCGTGTACGACTTCCAGCGCATGAACCAGGTGATCATTGCCTACCACGTGTGCGCGCGCGGTGAGATCCGCCTGTCGCCGGAACTGGCGGAATACAGGCTGTTCGCGCCGGCCGACGTGAAGTGCTGGCCCGCGGGTACCGGCTACGCCCTGGCGGATTGGCTGCGCGCGCGCGGGCATCAACCCCAATTCATCGACCCGCAGACGCGCGCCTAGAATGGCGGGTCATGGACGCGACCAAAGAACTTGACGCACGAGGCCTGAACTGCCCGCTGCCGATCCTGAAGGCCAAGAAGGCATTGGCCGACATGCTCTCGGGAGAGGTGCTCAAGGTCACGGCCACCGACCCCGGCTCGGTCCGCGACTTCCAGGCGTTCGCCCGTCAGACCGGTAACGAGCTGGTCGAGCAAGTCACAGGCGACAAGGAATTCGTGCACTACCTGCGCCGCAGATAGGGCCAGCGGCGCTACAGCGACAGGCCCTTGAGATAGCTGCGAAAGCCGGCCCCGAGCACCGGGTGGCCGAGTGCCAGTTCGACGTTGGCCTCCAGGAATCCTTCCTTGCTGCCGCAGTCGTAGCGACGCCCTTCGTAGCGGTAGGCGAATACCTTCTCGCGCCGCAGCAATCCGGCAATGCCGTCGGTGAGCTGGATCTCGCCGCCAGCCCCGCGCGTCTGGTTCGCGATCTCGCGGAACACGCCCGGGGTCAGGATGTACCGGCCGGCAACGCCAAGGCGCGATGGGGCGTCGGCCGGCTTGGGTTTCTCGACGATCCGTTCGACGCTCAGCATGCGTTCGGCCACCGGCGTGCCGGCCACGATGCCGTAGCGCTGCGTGTGTTCGGCAGGAACCTCCTGCACCGCCAGGATCGACGCGTGCCAGTCGGCGAACTGTTCGACCATCTGGGCCAGGACCGGCTTGTCGTTGACCATCAAGTCGTCTGCCAGCAACACCGCGAACGCTTCATTGCCGACCAGTCGCTGGCCGCAAAGCACCGCGTGGCCGAGACCGAGTGCCTGGGCTTGGCGCACGTAGATGCACTCCATGTCATCGGGCTTCACGCTGCGCACAACGTGCAGTAATTCCGCCTTTCCCGCCTGTTCAAGGGCTACTTCCAGTTCGAAGGTCATGTCAAAGTGGTCTTC
The DNA here is from genome assembly GCA_029884035.1 of Aquincola sp. Lineage (GTDB taxonomy): Bacteria > Pseudomonadota > Gammaproteobacteria > Burkholderiales > Burkholderiaceae_C > CADEEN01. The sequence goes on from JAOUIM010000132.1 coordinate 6,451, forward strand.
GATGGGGCGCTTGTGGCGCCCGGTGACGAAGATCATTTCTCTGACTCCGGCGGCGTACGCCTCTTCGACCGCATACTGAATCAGCGGTTTGTCGACCACCGGCAGCATCTCTTTGGGCTGGGCCTTGGTGGCCGGCAGGAATCGCGTTCCGAGTCCTGCCACGGGGAAGATCGCTTTACGGATGTGCATATACTTACAATTCACCGAGGGGGTCGGACAGATTCTGGCACGCGCCGCCGCGACGGCCGACGTGAATCCTGCCCGCGCGAAGCATGGACGTGCTGATCGTTGAGCCTCTCGAGCCGGAGGTGATGCAGTGGCTTGGCGAGCGCCATTCGGTGCGTTACTCGCCGGAGTTGGCGCGTGACCCGCGTGCACTGCGCCAAGCGCTGTTCAATGTCCGTGCGCTGGTGATCCCGCCTTCGGTCGCGCTCGACGCGCAAGTGTTGCACTACGCCCCCGTGCTGCGCGCAGTCGGGCGGCTGTCGGCTGGCGCCGAGAACATCGACCTCGACGCCTGCGGGCGCGCCGGCGTCGAGGTGGTGCGCAGCGTCACTGCAAGTGCCGTGGCCGAGGCGGAGTTCATGGTCGGTGCGCTGCTGGCCATGTTCCGTCGCGTTCCGGTGCTCAGCCCAGAGGGCTTGCTCGTCGGTCGCGAGCTCGGGGGTGCGACGGTCGGCCTGGTGGGCATGGTGCCGGCAGCGCGCTCGCTGGCGCAGTTGCTGGCAGCTTTCGGCTCGCGCGTGATTGGCTACGACCCCGCGGTGCATTCATCGGACAACGTCTGGACCCGCTGGCGTGTCGAGCCCGTCCCGCTGCGCGACCTGATGGAGCAGAGCGACGGCGTGTGCGTCCAGCTGACCTACTTCACCCGCTACCAGGGTCTGATCGGGGAGCGCTTCCTGCCGCACTGCAAACCCAACCAGGTGCTCGTCAGCATCGCCCATTCAAGCCTGTTCGATGAAACGGCGCTGGCCGACGTACTGGCGACTGGCCGGATGGCCGCAGCGTGGTTCGACAGCCTCGAGCCAGGCGTGCTCGACCCCGGCCGACCGCTGGCCGATGTCGACACCCTGCAGGTCACCCCCCGCGTGGCCAGCACGACACGCGAGTCGCGTGTGCGCGCGGCCTGGGCGGTGGCCCGCCGCATCGACGAACTGCTGTCGGCCGACACGACACCGCAACGGGCGGAGTTCAAGCCGACGGCGCCAGACGAGCCAGTTGATCTTCGAGGCGACGAAGCGCCTGCCTGAAGTCGGCCACACGCTCGCGTTCTTGCGCCACGACGGCTGCCGGGGCACGGGACACGAAGCCCTGGTTGCCGAGCTTCGCCTCGGCCTTGGTGATCTCGCCGGTCAGTCGCGACACTTCCTTGAGCAAGCGCGCCGTCTCGGCCGCTACGTCGATCTGCACCTGCAGCGCGAGACGTACCTCGCCTTGAACCATGACAGGCGCGGCCTGGGTCGCCGCGACAAAGGCCGCGTCGTCATCGAGCCGCCGGACTTCGCTCAGCCTTGCCAGCGCCTTCAGCAGCGCAGTGGCGCTGTCGACGAAGTCTGGGTCGCCGTTGGAGATCAGGGGCACTTTCTCGCCGGGTGACAACCCCATCTCGCTGCGCAGGTTGCGGCAGGCGCCGACTACGGCCTTGAGCTTCGACATCCAGGCGTCCGCCTGGGCATCGATGCGCTCGGGCTGGGTCTGGGGATAGGGCGCCATCATCACGCCAGCTCGATGCGCCGACGCGCGGCCGGCCACCGGCGCAACCTGATCCCAAAGTTCGGCGGTAATGAACGGCGCCAGGGGGTGTAGCAATCGCAGCACGGTCTCTAGCGTGCGAATCAGCGTGCGCCGCGTCGCACGCTGCTGGGCGGCGGTGCCCGTCGCGATCTGCACCTTGGCGATTTCGAGATACCAGTCGCAATACTCGTTCCACACGAAGTCGTACACCGCCGCCGTGGCGAGGTCCAGCCGGTAGTCGGCGAAGCCCTGGGCCACCGCAGCCTCGACGCGCTGCAGCGTGCCGGTGATCCAGCGATCGGACTGAGAGAAGCTGAGGTAGCCGTGGGCCGGGCCGGCGGGACTGACGATTCGGCCATCGCGATCGGTGACTGGCGCCGCGCACTCGGCCTTCGTGTGCTCCCTCAGCCCGCAGTCCTGGCCCTCGCAATTCATCAGCACGAATCGCGTCGCGTTCCAGAGCTTGTTACAGAAGTTGCGGTAGCCCTCGCAACGCTTGGTATCGAAGTTGATGTCGCGTCCGAGACTCGCGTAGGAAGGCATCGTCAGGCGGTGCGCGCC
>JAOUIM010000133.1 GCA_029884035.1 Aquincola sp.
CGTCGCAAGCCACGCAATGTTCAAGAGCCTGCTGTTCCTCGGCACGGGCTCGGTGCTGCATGCGACCGCGGAGCGCAACCTCGGCAAGCTCGGTGGACTGATCCGCACCATGCCGTGGGTAGCCTGCGTCACTCTGGTGGGCGTGCTGGCCAGTGCCGGCCTGCCGCCGCTGGGCGGCTTCGTGTCGGAGTGGCTGCTGCTGCAGAGCTTCCTGTTCACGCCGGGCCTGCCGCACTCGGTGCTCAACATGCTGATCCCGGTGTTCGCCGCGCTGATCGCGCTGGTGGCTGCGCTGGCCGGCTACACCATGGTCAAGTTCTTCGGCATCATCTTCCTCGGCCAGCCGCGCGAGGACAAGCTCGCTCAGGCCCACGACGCGGGTCACTGGGAGCGCGCCGGCATGCTATGGCTGGTGGCGGGCTGCCTCGCGCTGGGCCTGCTGCCCAACCAGTTCATCCAGGTCATCGACCCCGTCACACGGCAGCTGGTGGCGGCCGGCCTGGGCGACGCGGTCGCCGCCCAGGGCTGGCTGCTGGCCCCCACCGGCGTCGAGCGCGCGAGCTACGGGCCGGCCATCTTCCTGCTCGGCGTGGCGGCCAGCTGGGCCCTGGCCTGGCTGCTGGTGCGCCGGCTCTATCACGGGCGGCTGCGGCGCGCGGCACCCTGGGCCTGTGGCTTTCCGTGGCCCAACGCGCGCATGCAGGACACGGCCGAAGGCTTCGGTCAGCCGATCCGCCAGATCTTCGAGCCGTTCTTTCGGATGCGGCGCGAGCTGCCGAGCCCGTTCGATGCCCGGCCGCGCTACCTCGTAACGGTTGAGGACCATGTCTGGCATTGGATCTACCTGCCGATCGGCGCGGCGGTGGCGCGCGTCGCGCGCCTGGTTGGCCTGCTGCAGCAGGGCCGCATCGCGGTCTACCTGCTGTACAGCTTCCTGACCCTGATCGCCATGCTGCTGCTGGTGACGAGATGAGGACGCCGCGATGACCGTCTATGCCTTCGTCTCGCAGCTGCTCGAGATCGTGGCGGCGCTGCTGCTCGCGCCGCTGCTGGCGGGCTGGGTCAACCAGTGGCGTGCCTGGCTGCAGAACCGTTCGGCGCCGAACCTGCTGCAGCCCTACCGGGTGTTGCACAAGCTCTTCCACAAGGAGTCGGTCCTCGCCGAGCATGCCTCGCCGATCTTCCGTTCGGCGCCCTACATCGTGTTCGGCTGCATGACGCTGGCCTGCTCGATCGTCCCCACGCTCTCGACCGACCTGCCGCTGTCGCCGGCCGCCGACGCGATCGCGCTGGTCGGCCTGTTCGCGTTGGCACGCGTGTTCATCTCGCTGGCTGCGATGGACATCGGCACCGCCTTCGGCTCGCTCGGCGCGCGCCGCGAGATGCTGGTTGGGTTTCTGGCCGAGCCGGCCCTGCTGATGGTCCTGTTCTCGGCCTCGTTGATCTCGCAGTCGACCTCGCTGACTACCATGGTCGGCACCCTGGCACATCGCGACCTGGCCATCTACCCGGGCCTGGCCTTCGCGGGCGTGGCCTTCATGATGGTCTCGCTGGCCGAGAACGCCCGTGTACCGGTCGACAACCCGGCGACGCACCTCGAGCTGACGATGATCCACGAGGCGCTGATCCTCGAGTATTCCGGCCGCCACCTGGCACTGCTCGAATGGGCCGCGAGCCTCAAGCTGTTCGCCTACTCCTGCATCGGCCTGGCGCTGTTCGTGCCCTGGGGCATCGCCGAAGCCGACGCCCCGCTGGCCTTGCTGCTGGCGCTGCCGGTCCTGGCGCTCAAGCTCGCCGTCGGCGGCATCGCGCTCGCGGTGCTCGAGACCGTCAGCGCCAAGATGCGTATCTTCCGCGTGCCCGAGTTCCTCGCCACCGCTTTCCTGCTCGCCGTGATCGGCCTGCTGGTGCACATCCTGCTGAGCCGATGAGATGAGATCGCGGCGGCACTGACATGACCGAACTCTTCACGCAGTTCATCAACCTGCTCGGTGCCGTGCTGCTGCTGCTGGCCTTCGCCATGATCACGCAGCGCCGCGTGTTGTCGCTGATCCACCTGTTCACGATGCAGGGCGCGACGCTCGTCGCCTCCACGGCCGTGGTCGGCTATGTGACGCAGCAGCCGCACCTGTACGTGTCGGCAGGCATCACCTTCGTGCTCAAGGTGCTGGTGATACCCATCCTTCTGCACCGCGTGATCGACCGCCTCCAGGTGCGCTGGGACCTGGAATCACTGATCAACATCCCGACCACGATGCTGATCGGCATCCTGCTCGTCATCTTCGCCTTCAACCTCGCGCTGCCGATCGCCCAGCTGTCGTCGACCATCTCGCGCGGGTCGCTGGGCATCGCGCTGGCGTGCGTGCTGCTGTCCTTCCTGATGATGATCACACGCGCCAAGGCGGTGCCTCAGGTGATCGCGTTCCTGTCGATGGAAAACGGCCTGTTCTTCGCCGCCACCTCGGCCACCTACGGCATGCCGATGGTGGTGGAGCTGGGCATCGCGCTGGACGTCCTGATCGGCGTGCTGATCCTGGGTGTGTTCATGTTCCAGATCCGCGAGCAGTTCGACAGCCTGGACATCCGCAACCTCGAACGCCTGAAGGAAGACTGAGCGTTGGAAACCCTGCTGTTCGTGCTCGGCATCCCGCTCGCGGGCGGGCTGGTGCTGGCGCTGATGGGCCACCGCGATGCGGCGATGGAGGTCAACGTCGCGTTCAGCCTGGGCACCTTCCTGGCCTCGTGCGTGCTCACGGCGCAGGTGATCGAGAACGGCCCGCTGTTCGTCTGGGACCGCGCTTTCTTCATCGACGCCCTCAACTTGTTCCTGGTCACGCTGACGGCCTTCGTCGGGCTGACCACGGCCATCTTCTCGCGGCCCTACATGCGCGTCGAGCGCGACCACGGCAAGATGACGCCGCCGCGGCTGCGCCTGTACCACAGCATGTATCAGCTGTTCAACTTCACGATGCTGCTGGCGCTGATGACCAACAACATGGGCATCCTGTGGGTGGCGATGGAAGCCGCGACGCTGACCACCGTGCTGCTGGTCAGCGTCTACCGCACCGCGGCCAGCCTGGAGGCCGCGTGGAAGTACTTCATCCTGTGCGGCGTGGGCATCGCGCAGGCCCTGTTCGGCACCGTGCTGCTGTACATGGCGTCCGAACGCGTTGTGGGCAGCGGGGGTGGCGCCCTGCTGTGGACGAATCTGGACACAGTGAAATCCCAGCTCAACCCGCACATCATGATGCTGGCGTTCGTGTTCCTGTTCATCGGCTATGGCACCAAGGTCGGGCTCGTGCCGCTGCACAACTGGTTGCCCGACGCCCACGCCGAAGGCCCGACGCCGGTTTCGGCCGTGCTCTCGGGGCTGCTGCTGAACGTGGCGCTGTATGCGATCCTGCGCTGCAAGGTGCTGACCGACGGCGCGCTCGCGAGTCCGCTGGCCGGCCAGATGATGATCGGCTTCGGCCTGATCTCCGTCGTCGCGGCAGCGTTCCTGCTGACGCGGCAGCGGGACGTCAAGCGCATGTTCGCCTATTCGTCGATCGAGCACATGGGCCTGATGACATTCGCCTTCGGACTCGGCGGGCCGATCGCCAACTTCGCTGGCCTGCTGCACATGACGGTGCACTCGCTGGTCAAGTCGGCGATCTTCTTCGCCGTCGGCCATGCGGCGCAGAAGGCCGGCACCCAGGTGATGGACGATATCCGCGGGCTGATCAAGGTCAGCCCCACCGTGGCTTGGGGCCTGATGCTGGGCTCGCTGGCCATCCTGGGCATGCCGCCGTTCGGCGTCTTCGCCAGCGAGTTCCTGATCATCACCACCGCGATGCGCGAGCAACCCTGGACCACGCCGTTCCTGCTGCTGGCCCTGGGCGTGGCCTTCGCCTCCGTATTCGCCCGCGTGCAGCCGATGGTGTTCGGCGACACGACGCTCAAGCCGCTCGCGCATCCACCGGCGCTCGTCCCCGTGTTCGTGCATCTGGCGCTCGGACTCATGCTGGGCCTGTACATCCCGCCCTACCTCGACGCGTGGTACCGCGAGGCGGCGCGGATGATCGGCGGAGGCTGACCGCCATGTCGATGCTGGTGCCACTGCCGACGCCGCTGCCGATCCGCCACGGCGTGGTGGATCGAGAGGGTTGGCTCGCCGTCGCGCGGGATGTGCTCGACAGCGGCGGCCGACTGGTGTCGCTGTGGGGCAGCCAGCGGCCGAGCGGTGCGGTGGCCTGTGCAGCCTATGCCTTCTCCGTCGAGGGCACGCTGGCGTGGATCGAGTTGCCGCTGGCCGCCGGCGACGGCTACCCCGACCTCGCAGGCCTGTTTCCCGCCGCCGCGCGCATGCAGCGCGCCACGATGGACCTGTTGGGCATCGCCGCTGCCGCCGCGCTCGACGCCCGCCCCTGGCTCGACCATGGCCTGTGGCCGCTGCAGTGGCGGGCGTTGCGCGACCACGCGGCGCCCCCGGGCGCGACGGCAGAACTGCCGTCGGACTATCCGTTCGTTCGCGTCAAAGGCGACGGCGTGCACGAGATCGCGGTCGGACCGGTGCATGCCGGCATCATCGAGCCGGGGCACTTCCGCTTCTCGGTCGTCGGCGAGAAGGTGCTGCGCCTCGAGCAGCACCTGGGCTACGTGCACAAGGGCATCGAACGGCGCTTCACCGAACTGGCACCACACGACGCGTACCGCCTCGCGGGCCGCGTCTCGGGCGACTCGACCGTGGCCTACGCCTGGGCGTATTGCATGGCACTCGAGTCGGCTGTCGGCTGCGAGGCGCCCCCGCGGGCGTCCTGGCTGCGCGCCCTGATGCTCGAACGCGAGCGCGTCGCCAACCACCTCGGCGACCTGGGCGCGCTCGGCAACGACGCCGCGCTGGGCTTCGGCCTGGCCCAGTTCTCGCGCTTGCGCGAAGACTGGCAACGCCTGTCGTTCGATGCCTTCGGTCACCGGCTGATGATGGACTGCATCGTCCCAGGCGGCGTCGCCGTCGATCCCGACCGTTCGCTGCTTGATGGCCTGTCGCGCCAATGCGCGGCGATCGAAGTCGAGTTGCTCACGCTGCGCGCGGTCTACGACGAACATGCCGGGCTGCAGGACCGATTCATCGCCACCGGCGTCGTCGCGCCGAAGTTGGCGGCGCAGCTCGGACTCACGGGCCTGGCCGGCCGCGCGAGCGGCCAGGCCTGGGATCTGCGCTGCAACCCTTCGCATCCCCCCTACGATCAACTCGACGTGACGATGGCCACGCACCGCAACGGCGACGTGGCCGCCCGCGTCGCCGTGCGCTTCGACGAGGCGATGGAGTCGCTGCGCCTGATCCGCGCGATCTGTGCCGAGTTGCCCGAAGGGGCGGTGCGCGATGACCTGGAACTGCCCGCGCGCGAGGCCGTCGGCGCCGGCTGGATCGAAGGCTGGCGCGGCGAGGTCTTCGTGGCCCTGGAACTCACTGCCGATGGTCGGATCCGGCGCTGCCACTGCCATGACCCGTCGTGGCAAAACTGGCCGGTGCTCGAACATGCCGTGATCGGCAACATCGTCCCCGACTTCCCGCTCATCAACAAGAGCTTCAACCTGTCCTATTCGGGACACGACCTCTGATGTGGACCATCGTCAAGCAGATCGTGCGCACCGGCATCCTCACCGAGCCAGCCCCGGCGCAGGACGATGCGCTTCACCTGCAGGCCGATCGAATCCAGCGCGAGATCCTCGACGTCCTGGGGCAGGCGCTGACGGTCCGGCAGGTCGACGCCGGTTCGTGCAACGGCTGCGAACTGGAGATCCATGCACTCAACAATCCCTACTACAACCTCGAAGGCCTGGGCATCCGGTTCGTCGCCAGCCCACGCCACGCCGACCTGCTGCTCGTCACCGGCCCGGTGTCGCGCCACATGGAAGAGGCGCTGCGCCGCACCTACGGCGCGACGCCCGAACCGCGCCTGGTCGTCGCGGTCGGCGATTGCGGCTGCTCGGGCGGAATCTTCGGCGAGAGCTATGCCAGTTGTGGCCAGGTCGCGAACGTGATCCCGGTGGACGTAGCCGTGCCAGGTTGCCCGCCGCCGCCGCTCGAGATCCTGCGCGGCATCCTGACGGCGGTGCGACGCGGGCGCACGAGTGCCTTCGGCAATGGCAGTATCGCCACGACCGGCTGAGCGCTCGCAACGACGGCTACTGACTGCCCTGCTGCGCGCGCGTGTCGTCGGTGATGGCGGTGCTCGCGACCTTGCCGTCGCGATCGAACGTGACGCTGAAGAACTTGGGCGACTGGCCGTCGAGCCAGCGCCAGTCCCAATGTTCCTCGTCGGGCTTCAGTTCGTACTTGGCCGTCTTGGCGGGTTGGCCCAGGAGGCGGCGTACCTGCGCCTTGTCCAGCCCGGGCGTCACCTTCGCGAACTCGGTGGCCTTGAGCACCTGGCGCAGCGCGCTCATCTTGCCGTCGGCACCAATCGTGATCATGTAGTTCACCTGGCCATTGGGTTGGCGCGGAAACTCGAACGTGCGGCTGCCGTCGGGCTCGCTGTAGACGGCCGCCGGCTCGCCGAACTCGCGCTTCACGTCGGCCTCGGTGGCCACGCCCTCCTCGAGCCTGGCAATCTTCTGCGGATCGCAGCCGGCCAGGGCCAGCAACGCACCGAACCACGACGCCAACACCATCCGTTCAAACGGCCGCATTCGCCACCCCCGGTAAAATCGCTTCAACGTTCCATTCTGACCCTGCGCCGACATGCCTCTGTTCTGGAAACCGTATCAGTCCGACGTCACCAAGTTCATCGAGGAGATGAAGGCGCGCAAACCCAACCTCGAGGCCGAACAGCGTGCCGGCCGCGCGCGCCTGTGGGACCGACCCGTTGACCGCGAGGCGCAGGAGGAGTGGCGCGACGCGCGCGTGGCCCAGCAGCCCTACGTCTACCAGACCAAGCAGTAAGTGACCGAGGTCGCCGCCGAGTTGCCTCCACCGGCTGATCCAGTGGCCGTCGCGGCGCTGCCGCCCACCGAGATCGACTCGGTCGCGGTGGCGCGGCTGTACGGAGAGCCGCTGTTCGCGCTGCCTCAGGACCTGTACATCCCGCCCGACGCGCTCGAAGTCTTCCTCGAGGCCTTCGAGGGGCCGCTGGACCTGCTCCTGTACCTGATTCGCCGGCAGAACTTCAACATCCTCGACATCCCGCTGGCCGAGGTGACGCGCCAGTACCTGCGCTACGTCGACGAGATCCGCGCGCGCAATCTCGAGCTCGCTGCCGAGTACCTGCTGATGGCGGCGATGCTGATCGAGATCAAGAGCCGCATGCTGCTGCCCGCGCGCAAGGCCGACGACGGCAGCGAACCGGAGGACCCTCGCGCCGAGCTGGTGCGCCGCCTGCTCGAGTACGAGCAGACGAAGCTCGCGGCCGCGCGACTGGAGTCGATGCCGGTGCTCGGGCGCGATTTCCTGCGCGCACAGGTGGCGATCGAGCAATCGATCGAGCCGCGCTTTCCTGACGTGGCCGCGGTCGACCTGCGCGATGCCTGGCGCGACATCCTGGCGCGCGCCCGCCTGGTCGCGCACCACCACATCAGTCGCGAGCAGTTGTCGGTGCGCGAACACATGAGCATCGTGCTGCGCCGGCTGCAGGGCCGCCGTTTCGCCCTGTTCGAGGACCTGTTCGACACCGCGCGCGGCGTGCCGGTGGTCGTGGTGACCTTCGTCGCGCTGCTCGAGCTGTCGCGCGAGCGGCTGGTCGATGTGACGCAGGCCGAGGCCTTCGCGCCGATCTACGTGCGGCTGGCCTACCAGCCGAGCTGAATCGAAGGCCGCTGTCCCCCTCGGGGACAGGTCGCCGCAGGCGACCAGGGGGAGCAGCCACGGCAAGCGGGCCGGACCCGATCCGGGTCTGCCGGTCGGGTTCGGAGCCCCCTCGGGGGGCGGCCGCCAGGCGGCCGGGGGCCGTCACCGCACGCCGAGCTTGAACGCGATCATCGCGCGCAGCTTGTTCGGCAGCACCGGCTTGGTCAGCAGGTGGAAGTCGTGCGCGCCAGCCTCTTCCTCGTGGCCGCCGAGGCTGCTGCCGGTGACCACGATGGCCGGCAGCGCGCGGCCGGGCCAGCGTGCGCGCATCGCGGCCAGCGCCTGGACGCCGGTGTGACCCTCCGGCAGGCGGTAGTCGACGATCGCCAGGTCGGGCATCTCGCGCTGCGGATCGGCGCGCCACGCCTGGACTGCCGCCAGGTCGGGCAGCGCCTCGACCGTCGCGCCCCAGGCCTCGAGCAGCACGACCAGACCCTCGCGCACCGCGGGCTCGTCCTCGACGACCACGATGCGCCGGCCGTTCAGCGTGATCCCGAGCGAGCCGACGCTGGCCGAGGGCGGCGGCGCGATCGTGCGCGGCTCGCGCCCGACCGGCACCTCGAGCGTGAACACCGTGCCGTGCCCGACGCGCGAGAGCACCGTGAGCGGCGCGTCCAGCAGCCCTGCAAGGCGCTTGACGATGGCCAGGCCGAGCCCGAGGCCCCTCCTCTGGTGCGCCGGCAAGGGCTGCCCGTGGTTGACCTGGTAGAACTCGTCGAAGATGCGCGGCAGGCTGGCCTCGGGTATGCCCACGCCGCTGTCCCAGACCTGCACGCGCAGCCGCGCGGGGTCGCCGGGCACGGGCCGGCAGGCCACGACCACGCCGCCGTCCTCGGTGTGGCGGATCGCATTGCTGACGAGGTTGCGCAAGATCCGATCGAGCAGCAGCGCATCGGTGTGCGCGACGCGATGC
>JAOUIM010000134.1 GCA_029884035.1 Aquincola sp.
CGGCATCATGACCTTGAGCGGCGCGTGGCACAAACTGCGTGACGACCCGATCCTCAAGTTCCTGATCGTCTCGCTGTCGTTCTATGGCATGTCGACCTTCGAAGGGCCGATGATGTCGATCAAGACGGTCAACGCGCTGTCGCACTACACGGACTGGACGGTGGGTCACGTGCACAGCGGCGCGCTGGGCTGGGTCGGCCTCATCAGCATGGGCTGCCTGTACCACCTGATCCCGCGCATGTTCGGCCGCACCGAGATGTACAGCAAGCGCGCGATCGAGCTGCACTTCTGGATCGCCACGATCGGCATCGTGCTGTACATCGCCGCGATGTGGATCGCCGGCGTGATGCAGGGCCTGATGTGGCGCGCGGTCAACCCTGACGGCACGCTGGTCTACAGCTTCGTCGAGAGCGTCAAGGCGACCTTCCCGTTCTACGTCGTGCGCCTGGCGGGTGGTCTGCTCTACCTGGGCGGCATGCTGCTGATGGCCTGGAACGTGGTGATGACCGTGCGCAGTGGCCAGGCCCGGCCGCTGCCGATTCCCGCGGTCTCGCCGGCCCACGCCTGAAGGAGGAGGCGGACATGGCACAAGCACACACCCCCACCGGTCACGAGAAGATCGAGACCAGCAACTTCCTGATGATCGTGCTGATCCTCGTCGCGGTGGCGATCGGCGGCCTGGTCGAGATCGTCCCGCTGTTCTTCCAGCGCTCGACGACGCAAGCCGCACCGGGCGTCAAGCCGTATGGCGCATTGCAGCTCGCCGGTCGCGACATCTACATCCGCGAGGGCTGCTACAACTGCCACTCGCAGATGGTGCGGCCGTTCCGTGCCGAGACGCTGCGCTACGGGCCGTACTCGACGGCCGGCGAGTTCGTCTACGACCATCCGTTCCAGTGGGGCAGCAAGCGCACCGGCCCGGACCTGCAGCGCGTCGGCGGTCGCTACACCGACGAGTGGCACCGCGTGCACCTGAACAACCCGCGCGACCTGGTGCCCGAGTCGAACATGCCCGCTTATCCCTGGCTGGCCGCCACGTCGCTCGATCCGGCCGACATGGCGCCCAAGCTCACCGCGTTGCGGCGCCTGGGGGTGCCGTACAGCGACGCCGAGGTCGCTGGGGCTGCCGATGTGGTCAAAGGCAAGACCGAGCTCGACGCGCTGGTGGCCTACCTCCAGGTGCTCGGCACCGCCGCCAAGTGATCGGAGGGATCACGATGGACATCAATGACATCCGAAGCGCCGTGACGGTGCTGGGCTTCGTGCTCTTCCTGGCGCTGGTGCGCTGGGTCTGGTCGGCAAGGCGCCGTGCGGCTTTCGACGCCGCCGCGCAACTGCCCTTCCAGGGCGACGAAACCGAACGCAAGGAGGGTGCGCAATGAGCGACTTTTTCTCGGGAGGCTGGTCGATCTTCATCGCCGCGGCCACCCTCGTCAGCCTCGTGGCCTGCCTGGCGCTGCTCGTCATCGCCGCGCGCCGGCGGGTGATGAGCCAAGGCACCGGCGGCCAGGACGACAACACGACCGGCCATATCTGGGACGAGGATCTGCGCGAGCTGAACAACCCGCTGCCGCGCTGGTGGATGGTGCTGTTCGTCGTCACCGTGCTGTTCTCGGTGGCCTACCTGTGGCTGTACCCTGGCCTCGGCTCGGCCAAGGGCTCGCTGAACTGGACGAGCACCGGCCAGTACGAGGCCGAGCAGACCCGCGCCCGTGCCGCCATCGCGCCGGTGTACGCCCGCTTCGCGGCGATGGACGAGAAGCAGCTCGCCGCCGACGCGCAGGCCATGGGCATCGGCGAGCGACTGTTCATCAACAACTGTGCCGCCTGCCATGGCTCCGACGCGCGCGGCAGCAAGGGTTTCCCGGACCTCACCGACGACGACTGGCTGTGGGGCGGCACCTACGCCGACGTGCAGAAGACGATCACCGAAGGCCGCAACGGCGTGATGCCGCCGATGGCCGAGGCGATCGGCGGCGGCGACAACGTGCGCAACGTCGCCAATTACGTGCTCAGCCTGTCCGGCAGCCCGCACGACAGCGTGGCGGCGCAACTGGGCCGTTCGAAGTTCGTGGTCTGTGCTGCCTGCCATGGCCCGGAGGGCAAGGGCAATCAGGCCGTGGGCGCGCCGAACCTGACCGACAAGGTCTGGCTGCACGGCTGGGGCGAGGAGCTGGTCGTCGCGGCGATCAACAACGGTTGGAACAACGCGATGCCTGCGCACGCGAGCCGCCTGACACCCGAACAGATCCGCGTACTCGCGGCCTACGTGCTGCGGCTGTCGCAGGGCTCGGCCAAGGTCACCGCCAACCCGTGATCGCTCGATGACCGAAGCAGCCGGCCAAGCCGCCGAGGGCCCGCAGGAAAGGATCGTCTGGCTCTACGAAAAGCAGAAGAAGATCTATCCGCGCGCGGTGGGCGGCTGGTTCGCCGGCTGGCGCTGGGCCGTCGTGCTGCTCACGCAGCTCGTGTTCTACGGGCTGCCCTGGCTGGAGTGGAACGCACGGCAGGCGGTGCTGTTCGACCTCGCGGCGCGGCGCTTCTACATCTTCGGCTTCGTCCTGTACCCGCAGGACTTCATCTACCTCACGGCGCTGCTGCTGATCAGCGCCTACTCGCTGTTCCTCTTCACGGCGGTCGCAGGCCGGCTGTGGTGCGGCTACGCCTGCCCACAGACCGTCTACACCGAAGTCTTCCTGTGGATCGAGCGCCGCTTCGAAGGCGACCGGGCCGCACGTATCCGGCTCGACGCCGCGCCGTGGAGCGCCGCGAAGCTGCTGCGCAAGGGTGGCAAGCAGGCGGCGTGGATCACGCTGGCGCTGTGGACCGGCTTCACCTTCGTCGGCTACTTCACGCCGATCAAGCAGCTCTGGGCCGAGGCCTTCACGCTCGACTTCGGGCCCTGGGAGTGGTTCTGGGTCTGCTTCTACGGTGCAGCCACCTACGGCAACGCCGGCTTCCTGCGCGAGCAGGTGTGCAAGTACATGTGCCCGTACGCGCGCTTCCAGAGTGCGATGTTCGACCGCGACACGCTGATCGTCACCTACGACGCCGATCGCGGCGAGCCTCGCGGCGCGCGCGGCCGCAAGGCCGACCCGAAGGCCGCCCAGCTCGGCCACTGCGTCGACTGCAACCTGTGCGTGCACGTCTGCCCCACGGGCATCGACATCCGCAAGGGCCTGCAGTACGAGTGCATCGGCTGCGCCGCCTGCATCGACGTGTGCAATGGCGTGATGGAACGCTTCGACTACCCGCGCGGGCTGATCCGCTACGACACGCAAAACGGGCTGGCCCAGCACCTGACGCGCGGCCAGGAGTGGAAGCGCGTGCTGCGCCCACGCGTGCTCGTCTACAGCTCGATCCTGCTGGCCGTGGCCGCCGCCTTTGTCGCCAGCCTCGCGCTGCGCACGCCGTTCAAGGTCGACGTGGTGCGCGACCGCACCTCGCTGGCGCGCATCGTCGACGAGGGCCGCATCGAGAACGTCTACCGCCTGCAGGTGATGAACGCCAGCGAGTCGCCGCAGCGCTTCCGCATCGCGGTGGGCGGACTCGAAGACGCGCGCGTGGTCGGCGAGACCGAGCTCGAAATCGGCCCGGCCGCCGCGCGCTGGGTGCCCGTCATCGTGCAGTTGCCTCACGACGAGGCGCGCAAGGTCGGTGCCGGCGCACACCGCGTGGATTTCCGCATCACCCAGCTCGCCGGCACCGACGGTCGCGCCTGGGAAGTCAACGAGCGCTCCACGTTCCTGGTGCCGCGCTGACACCTTCAAGGAGACCGCAATGACCAACCGACCTTTGAGCCGCGACGAACTGGCCCGCCCCGCGCAACCCTGGTGGCGCCACGGCATGGTCTGGCTCGTGATCGGCGGGCCGGCGGTCGTGGTGGTGGCCGCGTTCGCCACCCTGGCGATCGCGATCGCCTACCCCGACCCGGTGCTGCCCACCAACGCGCAGGCCGCCGACGACGCGCACACACCGGCCGTCGAGGCGCGCAACCACGCGGCGGCACCCCGCAAGTAGCCCGCGATGCTGCGCACCGCACTGCAGATCGGCTGGCCCGCCTTCATCGCCGCGGGGGTGATGGAGCTGCTGGTGTTCGCCCATGTCGACCCGAGCGACCTGCACACCATCGGCGGCGCCGAGATCGCGCTGTCGCGGCAGGCCGTCTACACGATCGCCTTCTTCGCCTTCTGGGCGGTGATCGCCGCGGCCTGCACCTTCTGCTGGATGCTGCTGCGGCGCGAGGAAGACATCAACCGTTGACGCGCCGTTGACACACCTTGGCGGTGTGTCAACCGAGCGCAAGGCCTTGCGCCCGATCAAAATAGGGCTTTCGCTGCCCCCGCAGAGTGCGCCGATGAGCAATACCGTCCCCGCCGCCGTCTTCACCCCCGACCTGCTTCGCCGGCTCGACACCAGCGGGCCGCGCTACACCTCGTACCCCACCGCCGACCGCTTTCACGAAGGTTTCGGCGAGAAGCAGTACCGCGAGGCCCTGGCCGCGCGGGCCGAGCTGGCGCGCCACAACGCCGCGCCGCCGCTGGCGGTGTACGTGCACATCCCGTTCTGCGAGTCGGTGTGCTACTACTGCGCGTGCAACAAGATCGTCACGCGCCACCATGAGCGCGCACTGCCGTACCTGGCGATGCTCGAGCGCGAGATCGCGATGCATGCCGAGGCGCTGGGCCCGCGCCAGCGCGTCACGCAGCTGCACTTCGGCGGTGGCACGCCCACCTTCCTGTCCGACGCGGAACTCTCACGCGTGATGGGCGTGGTGCGCGGTGCGTTCGAGATCGCCGACGACGCCGAATGCTCGATCGAGGTGGACCCGCGCACCGCCACGCCCGAGCGCCTGTCGCACTTCTGGTCGCTGGGGCTCAACCGCATCAGCTTCGGCGTGCAGGACTTCGACGCCGAGGTGCAGCAGGCCGTGCACCGAATCCAGCCCTACGAGCAGGTCGAATCGCTGATGACGGTGGCGCGGCGGCTCGGCTACCAGTCGATCAACGTCGACCTGATCTACGGCCTGCCCAAGCAGAGGCCCGACAACTTCGCGCACACCATCGAGCAGGTGATCGGCCTCGCGCCCGACCGCATCGCGCTGTACGGCTATGCCCACCTGCCCGAGCGCTTCAAGCCGCAACGCCGCATCGTTACCGCCGAGCTGCCCGACGGCGCGGCGCGGCTCGCGATGCTCGGCCACGCGATCGGCGCCTTCGGCGCCGCGGGCTACGACTACATCGGCATGGACCACTTCGCCAAGCCGGACGACCCGCTGGCCATCGCCAAGCGCCAGGGCAAGCTGCACCGCAACTTCCAGGGCTACACCACGCAGCCCGAGTGCGACATGCTTGGGCTGGGCGTCTCGGCCATCGGCCGCGTCGGCGCGGTCTACGCGCAAAACGCCAAGACCATCGAGGGCTACGAGAACTCGCTGGGCGCCGGCCGCTTTGCCACCGTGCGCGGCCTGCAGCTGAGCGCCGACGACCTGATGCGCCGCTCGATGATCATGGACATCATGTGCCGCGGCCGGCTCGACTTTGCCAAGGTCAAGGCCGAGTTCGGGGTGGACATGCCCACCGACTTTGCCGCCGAGCTGGCGCGCCTGGAGCCGCTGGCCGGGCACGGGCTCGTGAAGGTGGGCACCGACGCGGTGGAGGTCACGCCGGTGGGCTGGTACGTGGTGCGTGCGGTGGCGATGGCCTTCGACCGCTACATCGCTGCGGCCGCGGCCACGCGCGCGAGCTTCTCCAAGATCGTGTGAAGTGAAGCCCCCAAGCTCGCAGGCGCTCGCTACCCCCCGAGGGGTCCGTCCGCCGACGGACCGGCAGAGCCGGATCCGTGGCGGGAGGCTTGGACGTACTTGCGTCATCCGATGACGGGCGTTGCGCTCGTCGCTGCGGCGGGCGCCATGGGCCTGGCCGGCCTGCCGCACTGCGCGGCGATGTGCGCCGCGCCGTGCATCGCGGTCACGCGCGGCGGCGGCGCGGCGCAGCCTGCCTTCCAGATCGCGCGCGTGGCCGGCTATGCCGCAGCCGGCGCGCTGGCCGCGGTGAGCGTGGGCGCGCTGCGCGAGGGCCTGGCCTTTGCACCCGCGCTGCGCCCGCTGTGGACGCTGCTGCACCTGGCCGCGCTCGCCTTCGGCCTGTGGATGCTCGCCACCGGCCGCTGGCCGGCGTGGATGCAGCGCACCTCGGGCCTGAATGCCGCGCCACAGCAGCGCGAGCAGAGCAACGGCTGGCAGCGCGTCGCGTGGGTGCCGCTGCGCAGCGCCTGTGCCGGCGCCGCGTGGATCGCCTGGCCCTGCGCGCTGTCGCAATCCGCGCTGCTGGTGGCCGCGCTCGGTGACGACGCCGCGCAGGGCGCGACGGCGATGGCCGCGTTTGCCATCGCCTCGTCGCCCGCGTTGTGGATCGGCCCCTGGCTCGCGCAGCGCTGGCGCGCCGTCGGCGCGGCTGGCGGTGCGCTTGCCGCGGCGGCGTGGCCGGTCCGCGCGGCGGGCGCGGTGCTCGCTGCCGGCTCGGCCTGGGCGCTCGGGCATGGGCTGTGGGCGCAGATCGTGGCGTGGTGCACCTGATCCGCCCCTGCGTTTGGTCCCGGCGGCCTTGCACTGCATGCTTCGTGGGTCAGCGCCGGGCGGCTGATGTCGCGGCATGAACCGCTCTTGCGCCATCACCTCGGGGTGTGACGACGCGCGTGCGCTAACGCATCATTCCCGCAGGCTGCCGATCATGCGTAGTACCGCGCCCTCATGCGCTGGCAATAGGCCTCCAGGGTCGGCCGGGCGAGCGCGTGGCGCCGGATCGGCGAATCGACCGGTGCCCACAGCAGGTTGGCCAGAAAGGCGTGGGCCGTCGCATCGAGCGAGGTCGGCTGCTCGCCGAGCATGAAGGGCTTGTCGGCAAGGAAATCCGCGATTGCCGTCACGTCTCGGCAGCCGATGGCGTAGATCTCCTGCGCGGTGTGCCTGCCCATGCCATGACCTCGCATTTCACCGAGCACGCCGCGCCGGGCCAGCGCCGGCACGAACCAGCGCAACGGTGCAGGCATTGCACCGAAGAAGGCCACGCGGGTCCTTGCCCAACCAGCGTCATCGGCCCAGCGCGTCTGCACGACGGCCCAGTACAGGTTCTCTTCGATCAAGCGCTGGAAGGCTGTCGCCAGGGCACGCTCGAGGGGAGACAGCGCGGCGTCCAGCGGGTCTCCGTAACGGCCCTTCAGGTACTCGATGATGAAAGTCGTGTCCGCGACGACGTTGCCGCCATCGTCGATGTAGGGCAGCTTGTGCTTGGGGGCCTTCATCACATCGCCGCTGTTCACCAGTTCGAACGGCAGGCCGGCCATGCGAAGGTAGGTTTCCATCTTCATGCAGAACGGGCTGGCGTTGGGCAGGCCGAAGGCGGGGGCAAACTGGAAGAGCTTGATCATGGCGCCCGATCATCCGATGGATGAGACGGAGCTTCGGCCGCCTGCATCGCGCCGTCAATGGCGAATGGCCGTTTCACTCAATGCCCGCTTCTGGCCAAATTGACGGGCGCAGCCCGTGCCCGCCGCCTCAGCGTGGCGCGCCGCGCCTCTGCGCGAGCAGCCATTCGTAGAGCTGCGGATCGGCGTAGGCCTGTTCCCAGGCGTTGTGCCCGATGTCCGGGTAGACGGTGAATCTCACGTTCCCGCCAGCGGCGCGCACCGCGTCGACCATCTCCTGTTCGCCAGCGATCGGCACCGCGTCGTCGCGCGCGCCGTGAAACGCCCAGATGGGCAACTGGGCGACGCGAGCGGCGCGGTCGATGTCACCGATGCCGCTGACGGGCGCGATACCAGCGAGTCGATCCGGGTAGTCGACAGCGTAGTTCCAGGTGCCGATGCCGCCCATGCTGAGGCCCGTCATCAGCACGCGGTCGGCGTCGACGGGCAGCCGGCGCAACAGGTGCGCGCGCAGCGCTTCGAGCGCGTCACTGTCCCAGGCCAGACCTTCGGGCACCTGCGGCGCAACAAGCACGAAGGGGTAGTCGGTGCCCGCCGCGGCGTACTTCGGTGGACCTTGGACCTTCACCCGTGACAGGTCGTCGCCGCGCTCGCCCGAGCCGTGCAGAAAGAACAGCAGAGGCCACCCCCTTGCCGGCCGCGCTGCAAGGCGCGGCGTCCAGATCAGGAAGCGCAGCCGCACACGCTTGCGCACGACGCCCGAGAAGATCTGTGCATGCTCGCCCGTCTTCGGCGTCGGTGCGGCGGCGGTTCGGCCTGGCAGCAGCAGCGTGGCGGCGAGCGATGCACCTGTCTTGAGGCAGTCGCGGCGTTCGGGCATGGTTTGGGTCTTCCGCGGTCGGTCAGGACGAGATGCGGCATTGTGGCCAAGTCATTGCCGACCCCATGTGCGGCGCAAACCGACCCGTCAGCGGCCCTTGTTGCCGCCAGGCACGCAGGCCTCGGGCACACCTGAGCGCAGTTCCGCGGCATGGACCCATGAATCCGGAGGTGCTGTTCACGGTCGGGATGTCGAGTTCTTCACCTCGTGCACCGGCCGGTTCGAGCCGCGCGTTCCGGACTACAAGGCCATCGTCAAGCAGGCGGCTGAGTCCATTTCGATGCAGGCGGGTGGCGGCACGGGTCGGACTGCGGTGTGACCCATCGATCGCCTGTCGTTGCTTTCACCTGGCGCAGGGATGACGGGGAATAGGCGAAGTCCCACAACGGCGCAGACCCGGTATTGCAACGGCGCGCCGAGGCGGGTTCGCACTCA
>JAOUIM010000135.1 GCA_029884035.1 Aquincola sp.
GCACCACCGGCGCCGAGGCCGCCGGACGCTGCGCACGCAGGCGCCATTGCCGCGCCTTGTCGGCGTCGACCGCCTGGCCGAACTGGCCCTTGGCGTAGGCGGTGGCCACGACGTCGATGGCGGCCGCATGGCCCAGCTCCGCCGCTTTCGAGAAATGCTGCCAGGCGCGCTTCTCATCTTTGGCAATGCCGCGGCCGACGAGCAAGGCATTGGCCAGGCCGGCATGGCCCTCGGCATCGCCCTGCGCCGCGGCGTCCTGGTACAGGCGCGCAGCCTCCTCGGCGAAGTCGGCGCGGTCGAGGATGAAGGCCAGCATCGTCTGCGACGGCGCGTGACCCGCCTGCGCCGCCGGGCGCAGTGCCGCCATCGCGCCGGCCACGTCGCCACGCCGGTAGGCCTGCAGGCCGCGCTGGTGGTCGTCCGCCGGCGCCGCGCGTGCGGTGCCGGCGATGGCAATCACTACGAGGACGGCCCACAACGAGCGCATGCCGCGACACTTCCCGCACGACGACGATGCAGGCGGGGCAGCGATTTCCGTGCCAGTGCGGCGCGCGCGCCGGCACGCATTCAGGCGTCGCCGCCGGCCTCCTCGAGCTTGCGGTACAGGCTCGACAAGCCGATGCCCAGGCGCTGCGCGGCGACGCGCCGGTCGCCTGCCGCATCGTCGATCGCCCGTCGGATGAGCGAGATCTCGAAGCGGCGCACGCGCTCGCGCAGCGAGCCCTCGGCCGCCGCGGCCGCGCCGGCCGTCGTGGCGGGGGCGTCGGGCACGCGTGCGACTTCGGGCGGCAGGTCGGCCACGCGGATGCGGCCACCGTCGGCCAGGATGGCCGCGCGGTGCAGCACGTTCTCGAGCTGCCGCACGTTGCCGGGCCAGTCGAAGTTGACCAGCAGGTCCTCGGCCTCGGCGTCGAGCTCGAGGCCGGTCGCCCCCGGTGACTGCAGCTGCCGCGTGAGCAGATGGCGGATCAGCGCCGCGATGTCGCCGCGCCGCTCGCGCAGCGGCGGCATCGGGATCTGGAACATCGACAGGCGGAAGAAGAGGTCCTCGCGGAAGCGCCCGTCGCGAACCATCGCCGGCAGGTCGCGGTTGGTCGCCGCGACGATGCGCACGTCGATCTTGCGCGTCGCCTCGGCGCCGACGGCCCGCACTTCCTTGGCCTCGAGCACGTGCAGCAGCTTGGTCTGCATCGCCAGCGGCAGCTCGCCGATCTCGTCGAGGAAGATCGTGCCGCGGTCGGCCTGCGCGAACAGGCCCTTGCGCGCGCGGTCGGCGCTGGTGAAAGCGCCCTTGGTATGGCCGAACAATTCGCTTTCGATCAGGTTCTCGGGGATCGCGCCGCAGTTCACCTGCACGAAGGGGCCGTCGCGGCGCGCCGAGATTTCGTGCAGTCGGCGCGCGGCCACGCCCTTGCCGGTGCCGCTCTCGCCGGTGATCAGCACCGTGCTGTCGGTGGGCGCGACGCGCGTGATGAGGCGTTCGGCGACCTGCATCGCGGGCGATGCGAAGCTGAACGGCGAGTCCTCGCTGCCCATCACCATGCGCCGCAGGTTGCGGTTGTCCTCGCGCAGGCCGCGCAGTGCGTCGATCTGCTCGAGCCGGCGCAGGATCTCCTCGTTGTGGACCGGCTTGGTGATGTAGTCCCACGCGCCGGCCTTGATCGCGTCGATCGCCGAGTCCACCGACGCGAACGCCGTGATCATGATGAACGTGGCCGCGTGGCCGCGCGCACGAGAGAGCTTGACGAGTTCGATGCCATCGGTGATCGGCATGAACACGTCCGACAGCACGACGTCGAACGGGGTCTGTTCGAGCTTGGCCAGCGCCTCGGCGGCCGACGCCGCGCTGTCCACCGGGTAGCCCGCCTTGCCCAGGGCTGCGGTCAGCACCTGGCGGATCGCCGGCTCGTCGTCGACGACGAGCACGTGCAATTCGGGCATGGCGTTCATCGGTCGGGATTGTCGCAGTCCATCGGCAAGGCCAGCTTAAGGTGGCTGCTCCCGTCGTCGGCTTGACCGAACGCAAGCTGCGCGGAGGCCATCGCCAGTGATGCGCGCGCCAGCATGATCGACCGCAATGCCGCGTCGTGCGTGAAGTCCAGGTGCACCGGCACCGCGATGACGATCTCGACCGACTCGCGGCTGCGCGCGAGCGTGATCGAAATCGTCGCCTGCGCGCTGCCCCGCGCGGCCAGGGCGTCGCAGGCCATCGACATCAGTTGCATCAGCACCTGCTGGACCACCTGCGCGGAGCTGTGTACCGCGGGCAACCCGGACTCGACGTGGACGTCGAACGCGCAGCCGCGGTAACGCCGGTCGTAGCCCATCCATTGCACGGCGCGCGCGACCAATGCGGCGAGGTCGAACCAGTCGCGCTCGGCCGGCTGCGGCGACGCCGCGTCGGCCAGGCGGCGCGCCGCCTGGCCCGCGCGGTGGGCCTGCGTGGCGATGGCCTGCGCCTCGGCGGCCGCCGCGGCGTCGCGGCGCTCGAGGGCGGCCGACCGCATCGCCTCGGCAGTCCCCACGATCACGGCCAGCGGGTTGTTGACCTCGTGGGCGATGCCGGCGGCCAGCGCGCCCACGGCGAGCATCTTGTCCTGATGCGAGCGGCGCTGGCCGTCGAGTTCGATGCGTCGTTCGCGTTCGTCGAGATCGACCGACATGCGGTTGACGGCCTGCATCAGGTGGCCGAGTTCGTCGTCTCGCGTGACCTCGAGCGCGACGCCGCGCGCGCCCTGCACGATCTGCCGCGCATGGACCTCGAGCCGGCCGATGTCGCGCGCGAGCCGCGCGAAGAACCACGCCGCCAGCGAGCCGAACGATGCCAGGCCGACGATCGACAGCAGCAGCGTTTCGATCGTCACGGCGTCGTGGCTGCGCTGATAGGCCGTCGTCAGCGAGTCGCGCTGCTCGCCCAGGCGCGCGCGCCGGATCTCGAGCTCCGACGATGCGCGGGCGAGTGCTTCGCGCAGGTCGATCCAGTTGGCGCGCACCGGTGCGGCCTCGACCATTTGGTAGCTGCGCGCGATCGCGCGCTGCAGCCGCGTGTAGCCCGGGTCGAACGGCTCGAGCGCTGCGAACAGCTTGCTGCACGATTCCATGTACAGCCTAAGGTCGGCGGGCGCGGCCGGCTGTCCCTGCGCCGCGTTGCTGGACTCGTTGACCTCCAGCAGCGCGCCGCCGATGGCCGCCTCGGCCAGCGCCAACGCCTTGTCGTGGCGCGACAGCTCGGCCAGGGCGCTGACCTTGTCATCGATGCGGCTGCGCTCGCCCGCGATGTACAGGCCGCCCAGCACGATGTAGCCGAGCAGGGCCAGCGTCGCGATCATGCCGCGCGATCGCAGCGACTTGAAGGCCCGCCACGCTGGATGGTTCATCGCGATGCGCCCGGCCGCCCCCGAGGGCCGGGAACGGCGCTTGCATCGCGGGCATGCCTGCTGCCCCCGGCGTCGCCGGAGGCCCTCCGGAGCCCTGCCATGCTGCTGAGATCCGCCGTCGTCATCGTCGCCTTGCTTGTACCCTTGGTCTGCGCGCGCGCCGACGACCTCAAGGACGCGGCCACGGCCATCCAACGCAAGGATTACGCCACCGCGGTGCGCCTGCTCGAGCCCTTGGCGCAGGCAGGCGACGCACGTGCACAGACCGATCTGGCCACGCTGTATTACCACGGCCAGGGGGTGCCGGAGAGCGACGCCCAGGCCGTCGTGTGGTACGACCGCGCCGCGCGACAGGGCCACCTGCCGGCGCAGTACCTGCTCGGCAACATGTACGCCTATGGACACGCCACGGTGCCCGCCGGCCACGATGCGATGCAGGTCGCCGCGCAGTGGTACTTCGAGGCGGCGCGCAAGGGACATGCGGACGCGCAGTACGCATTGGGCGTCCTGTTCCTGACCGGCAGCGGCGTGGTGCAGAACAACGTCGAGGCGCGCAAGTGGTTCGCGCGCGCCGCCAAGCAGGGCCATGCCGACGCGCGCAGCTACCTGCGCGGCGCGAAGCGCTGAGCCAGCGCAGCACTAGAGCGGCTTCTTGTAGGTCACCGCGCCGCGCACGCGGCCCAGCGGCAACCCCATCGCCTTGTCGAACGGGTAGTCGTGCGCGAGCTGGGCGCGGATCGGCTCGGAGATCTGGTCGGCCGGGCCATGGCAGTGCATGCACGGCGGCTGCATGGGCAGCACGCGCATGTAGCGCAGGAACCTGCCCGAAGGCTCGGCCACGATCTCGAAGTGCTCCATCCCTTCGGGCTTCTCTCCCTTGGCCACCCGTTCGTCGAAGCCCATCAGCACCTGCTGCTCCCAAGCGTCGCCCCAGCCGAGCGCGGGATTGCGCGGCGCGAGGCTGACTCGCGTGACGCGCGCGCCGTACTTGCGCGACACCGCCGAGGCGATCTCGGGTACGGTGTACTTGCACACCACGATCGCCCGCAGCGGCCCGCTCGCCTCGATGGCCTTGACCAGCTCGCTGCGCACGCTCGTGACGAGCTCGCCGGATGCCCTGCGCGCCTCCTCGAGCGCCGCGCGGGGCGGCTCGTCGCTGCCAGCCACGGCCCACCAGGCGGTCGCGGCCAGGGCGACGCCGAGCAGGAGCAGGTGGGAACGGGGCATCGATCGGGCTGTGCGGGGGGTGCCTGCGCGATTGTCGGGCGACGTTCAAGTGGCATGCAAGCGCAGGGCCGTGCGAGCGAGCCGGCGCACACGCCCGAGCCCGCAGCGACCCAACGTGAACGCGGCCTCGACCGGGTGCGCGCTTTCCGGTGTCGGGAAACGCTTCCCGAAATCGGGAAGCAAGTCGCAGGCGCCGTGGCATCGATGCCGACGCGTGGACACGGGTGAACCGTGCTCGTGATCGCTGATGGGTCAGCGCCTGTTCGCGCCGGCGCCCGGTGCGCGCTGCTGCTCCCACTCCCACAGCGCGGCCCTCGCGCGGGCGAGGTGCTCGGCCTGCTCGTCGCGTGCGAGGTGGAGGTAGCTGCGCATCGCACCGGTGGCCGACGCCAGATCGCCCTGGGCTTCATGAACCAGCGCCAGACCGTAGTAGGCATTGGCCTGCGTCGGCGCGAGCGCCATCGCACCCTCGAAGAACTCGCGCGCCTCCTTCAGGCGTTTCAGGCCCAGCAGCGCGAAGCCCATGTTGACATGCGCCTCGGGCATCCGCGGTGCGTAGGTCAGTACGCGGTGCAGCGCGGTGACGGCGTCCTCGTGCCGCTTTGCATGCAGCATCACCACCGCGGCGTCGAACAGGCGCCTCACCTCGGCCGCGTGCGGCGGGGCGGCGGAAGCGGCCGCCGCCGGGGCGGGCTCGTGCAGCGCATCGACACGGTGCAGCGCGAGGCCCCCAAGGGCCACGAGCGCGAGCGTGATCCACAACGCGGCTCGGCGCTGGTCGCGGCGCACGGCGAGCGTGGCGTTCATGCCATCGCCCTCACACAGCCCCCTTGTGCGGCGCGACCGACACGAACGGCACACCGAAGAAGGTCAGGAAGGCCAGCACGAACACGCCCGCGAGCATCACGCCGAACACCGCGGGGCCGGGCCGGAAGGTCGTGCGTGCGTGCAGCGCCGCGGCAAGCGCGAGCCAGCTCGCGAAGGCCCACGACTCGAGCGGGTCCCATGCCCAGTAGCGCCCCCAGGCGTCCTGCGCCCACACCGCACCGACGATCAGCATCAGGGTGTCGAACACGAACGCGAAGGCCGCGAAGCGGTGCGCCAGCTCGTCGCTGCGCGAGGCCGGGATCGCGTGCACGCCCAGCCGTTCGCCCCAGCGCGTGGCCACGAGCCAGGGCAAGGCACCGAGCGCGACGGCGACCAGCAGCAGGCCGAGGTAGATCTTGCCCACCAGGGTGTGCAGATACAGCAGCGGCGTGTCGTAGGTGGGCGGCATGTGGCCCGGACCCGCATCGCTGGCGATCAGCCAGATCGCGAGCACCGCCAGCGGCAGCAGCGCGATGCTCAGTGCCGGGCGCACGTCGCGCACAGCCCATGCCGCCAGCACCACCACGAGGGCGAGGCTCCACAGGTTGCTCGACAGGATCTCGTGCAAGGTGGTGAAGGGTCCGTGGCCCAGTGCACTCCAGCGGGTGGCCAGGGCCAGCGTGTGCAGCGCGAGCGCCGCGGCCAGCGCGGCAGCCACGATCGGCCAGACCGGTCGCCCGTGTCGCGGGCCGATCGCCACGCAGGCCGCACCCAGGCCGTAGCCCGCGAGCGCGAGTTGCATCAGGAAGGCCTCAGGCATGCGTCACCCCGGGCGATGTGCTCGCAATGGCCGTGCCCGTCGCAGCCTCGCGCGGTGTGCGGAACGAACTCGCGTAATGCCAGGCGAGCGAGAGCGCGGCGAGCAGCGCCGCGGCGAGCAACCACGGCAGGGCCGGGTCATGACTGACGCGATAGCCCATCCACGTGCGCAGGCCTTCGTAGACGAGCGTGCCGTTCGCGAGCGGCCAGGCCTGGCCGGGCTGCAACTCGATGCGTGCCTCGCCCAGTCGCAGCACGAGGTGGTGCTGCTCGGGCATGCTGAAGCGGCCTGGCGCGTCGGGCGCGATCAGCGTCTCGTCGAACCGCAGCATCAGCCACACGCGGGTGCCATCGGGCAGCGTCCACTCCGTGGCCTGGCGCAACTCGTGCATCGGATAGCTCGGCAGGTGGACCGCGCCGCGCACGGGCTCACCCCCGGCCGCGGGTTGCCAGCGCATCACCGGCGCGAAGCCCTTGTTCGGGGTCGTGTAGATGCGATGGCCGTCGATCACCAGCGGCCGGTGGTCGCCGATCACGGCACGCCTTGCCACGCCGTCGGCATCGAGCCAGCGCACCGCATTGCGCGTGGCGCCGCGGCGGCGGCCTGCGGCATAGTCGATCTCGAAGCCCTCGTTGCGAAAGGCGAGCCGTTCCAGACGCGGCACGTACAGCGCGCCGGCGTCCTGGTCGAGCAGTCGGCCGCCGAAGGCCTCGCCCTGCAGCAACTCGAAGCGGCCGTCCAGCCGCATCAGCCGCCCCGCGCCCACCAGCAACACCAGCGCGAGCAGCGCCAGGTGGAACACGAGCAGCGGCAGGCGGCGCCGCAACAGCGGATGCACCACCAGTGCCGAGAGCAGGTTGATGCCGAGTGCGGCGAAAGCCAGGCCCAGCAGCGGCGCGCTGGGGTGCGCCAGCACGACCGCGGCCAGCAGAACGATCAGCGCGAGCGCGGTGCGCAGCGAGCCGAAGTGGGCGAGCCAGCGATGTAGAGCGGCGTGACGGGTCATGGCGGGTTGCTGCAGACGTCCCTCATCCAGTCCTTGCCGCTGAGCGTGCTGTTGGCGTTGGTGCCGAAGGTCGCGGCCGAGTTGTTGGAGCCGCAGTTGGTGTCGATCCAGTTGCCGCTGGTGGCGAAGGTGCGCACCTTGAGCTTCGCGTCGAGGTAGTAGGGCTCCTGGTTGAAGGCCTGCGCCGACGCGTTCATGCGCCATTCGCGGTTGCCGCCCACGCTCTGGCCGGCCTCCTCGCCGACGTCGTTGAGGTTGACGAGCAGGGCCTTGTTCTTCCAGCCGTGCGGTACTGCGACATGGCACCAGTTGCAGCGCATGCGCTCGATCTTGTCGGTGTGGAAGGCATGCAGGTTGCCCCGGTCGGCGCTGAAGAATCCGGTCTGTCCCGTGCCGTTGCGGTTGGCGTAGGTGTTCGGGTTGTGGCACTTGAAGCACAGGCCGTTGGGATTGGGCCCGTTGTCGCCGCGGGCGTCGGCGCCGACGGTGTTGTTCCACACGCCCTTCAGCAGGAAGTTGTTGGCCGAGCCATGCGGGCCCCAGGGCGTGCCGTTCTCGCCGCCGGGCGGGACGATGCTGTTGTCGGCCGTGTTCTCGCCGTGGCAATCGCTGCAGTACATCGTCTGCGTGCCGATCGCGTTGCCCCACGGCGCGCGGAACGCCGCTGCGTTCGGCCCGTTGCGCCCGGTCGCGTCCATCACCGGGTGCCACGATCGGTGGTTGTTGGTCGCGTAGTTGCTGCCCGCGCCGGAGTTGGCGCGCGTGCCTTCGCCCTGGTGCGACAGCGGCGCCTGGAACTCGCGGGCCTGATTGGTGTAGATCGTCAGGTTGTTGGTGCCCGCGGGCGTGCCGCCCAGGCGCCCCAGCGCGGGCCGGTTGCCGTTGGGGTAGACGTTGTTGTCGGCGTAGCCGTAGTCGCTATGGCACTTCAGGCAGATCTGGTACTCGCGCGTCACGTACGGCGCGGCCGCCGAGGTGTCGACGCTCGCGCCGGGGTCGCCACGCTTGACCGTGTAGGCGCTGGGCAGGGCCTGGAACGAGGTGCTGCCGTACACCGGCTCGACCCCCCAGGCCCCGCGCAGCACGCCAGAAGCGAGGTTCGTCCGTGTGTAGCCGGTGGTCTCGTCGTGGCGGTGCGTGCCGGCGGCATCGGGCACCGCGGCGTTGGCGTTGAACAGCCGGTTGCGGATCACGCGGTGCGGATTGTGGCAGTCGGTGCACTCGGCGTGGCGCTGCGCCAGCTTGGCGCGCGACTCGAGGAAGTCGGCGCCGCAACGGCTGGCCGCGCCGGTGCAGTCGATGCTGCCGACATCGCTGAAGCTGGCCGAGATGTCGTGCACCTCCTCGGTGGTGCCGTTCTGCTCGAGCGTGGTGATCGGCATGCGGACGAGTTGCGCGAACGACGATTCGAGGTCGGGCACCTGCGTCACGCTGGTCAGTGCCGACTTGGCCGCGGTGGTGTGGCACTGGTAACAGGTGTTCTCCAGCGCCG
>JAOUIM010000533.1 GCA_029884035.1 Aquincola sp.
CTCGAGCACCGAAACAGCGCCGCCGGCACCGCGGAAGACGACCATGCGCTGGCCGCAGATGGTCCGGCCAAGCGGTGCAGCACCGATCTCATCGGAAGCGGCGGCAACATACCAGGCGTTGCGAACGTACACAGAGTCCCCCTGCGGGTCATGACTGGCTTGATCGCCTTATACATTGAGCGGAGCCCGTGCCACATCGATTCGAGCGCACACAATCGTCGCCATCACCCGCCAACCAGCGTGCCCCCAACATGCCCCCTGTGAACACCTACCTCGCCCCCGGCGAAGGCGAAACCGTCTTCACGGTCAGCGCCACCCCCATCAAGTTCGGCGTCGGCGCCCTGCGCGAGCTCGGCGCAGATGCGTCATCGCTGGGCATGAAGCGCGTGGCGCTGTTCGTCGACGACCACGTGCTCGGCACCGAGGTGGGCGAAGACGCGCTGGCGTCACTGCGCGCGGCGGGGCTCGACGCGGTGGTCTACGACCATGTGCGCTGCGAGCCCGACAGCGATTCGTTCGCCGCGGCCGCGGCGTTCGCCCGTGACGGTGCGTTCGATGGCTTCGTCTCGCTCGGCGGCGGCTCGGTGATCGACACGGCCAAGGCGGCCAACCTGCTGTCCACTTGGCCCGACGACCTGCTGGCCTACATCAACGCGCCGATCGGCCAGGCCAAGCCGATCCCGGGCAAGCTGAAGCCGCACATCGCCTGCCCCACCACCTGCGGCACCGGCAGCGAGACCACCGGCATCACGATCGTCGATCTGAAGTCGGTGGGCCTGAAGACCGGCATCGCCTCGCCGCTGCTCAAGCCCTCGCTGGCCCTCATCGACCCGCGGACCACCGAGTCGCTGCCCGGCGGCGTGGTGGCCGCCACCGGCTTCGACGTGCTGACGCACGCGGTGGAGTCGTACACCGCGCGCCCCTACACCAGCCGGGCCAAGCCGGCGCACCCGAGCCAGCGCCCGCCGTACCAGGGCTCCACACCGTACAACGACATCGGCAGCCTGCACGCCATCCGCCTGGGCGGCCGCTACCTCGCGCGCGCGGTGCGCGATGCCGGGGACACGGAGGCGCGGCACCAGCTGATGTTCGCCTCCACGCTGGCGGGCCTGGCCTTCGGCAGTGCAGGGGTGCATATCCCGCATGCGATGTCGTATTCGGTGGCCACGCTCAAGCATGTGTTCGGCGCCCCCGGCTACGAGGACCGCGAGCGCATGGTGCCGCACGGCATCGCGGTGGTGATCAACGCGCCGGCCGCGTTCCGTTTCACCGCGCAGGCCAACCCGGCGCGGCACCTCGAGGCGGCGGCCGCGCTGGGCGCGGACGTGAACGGCGCCGCGCCCGGCGACGCCGGTGAGATCCTGTCGCGCGCGTTCATTGACCTGATGCGCGAGACCGGCCTGCCCAGCGGCATCGCCGCACTGGGCTACGGCGAAGAAGACGTGCCGGCCCTCGCGCAGGGCGCGTTCGCGCAGCAGCGGCCGCTGGTGATGGCGCCGCGCAGCGTGTCGCTGCAGGATCTGGAAGCGCTGTACCGCGACGCGATGCGTTACTGGTAAATCCCGACCGGCCGGCGCCTCAACCGGCCTCGATCCCTTCGAGTTCGCCCTGCAGTTCGAGCCATCGCTCCTCCAGCCGCGCCGTCTCGGCCTGGATGTGGGCAAGGTTGCGTCCGTGCTCGGCGTAGGCGGCCGCTTCGAGCTGCGGTGATGCGAGCAGCGCCTCGACCTCGGCCTTCTCGGCCGCGAGCCTGGCCAGACGGTCGTCGATCTGCTTGAGTTCGTAGCGCAGCGGGCGCGTGCGTTCGGCGAGCTTGGCGCGGGCCTGTTTGGCGGCCTGGCGGTCGTCGCGCGAGGCGGGCGGCGGCGCGGCGGCTTTGGCTGCCGGTGCTGCAGCAGGCTCCGGCACCGCGGGCAACAACGACGGCAACGCCGGTGCCGGCAGCCCCCGCTGCACCGCGCGCGACACCTCGAGCAGCCAGCGCTGGTAGTCGTCGAGGTCGCCGTCGAAGGGCTGCACGCCGCCATGGGTGACGAGCCAGAACTCGTCGCACACCTCACGCAAGAGCGCGCGGTCGTGGCTGACCAATATCACGGTGCCTTCGAACTCGTTCAACGCGATCGACAGCGCCTCGCGCGTGGCCAGGTCGAGGTGGTTGGTCGGCTCGTCGAGCAGCAGCAGGTTGGGGCGCTGCCAGACGATGGTGGCCAGCACCAGGCGCGCTCGCTCG
>JAOUIM010000534.1 GCA_029884035.1 Aquincola sp.
ATGTCGACCCCGAGATCGAGCGCCGCGGCCATCACCCGGGGCTCGCTCGTATCCACCGACACCGGCACGCCCAGCGTCACAGCGTGCCGCAGCACCGGCACGATACGGGCGAGTTCCTCGTCAGTGCCCGGTGCGGCAGCGCCCGGACGCGTGGACTCGCCGCCGATGTCGAGGATGTCCGCCCGCTGGCGAAGCAAGGCCTCGCAGTGCGCCATCGCGGCCTTGGCATCGGCAAAGTGCCCACCATCCGAAAACGAGTCCGGCGTCACGTTGACGATGCCCATCACCTGCGGGCGGCGCAGGTCGATCCGGAAGCGCTTGGTCTGCCAGACGTTCATCGGATCCAACAAGAACGGGGCCGCAGCCCCGTTCGTTCCTGTCGTCGATTCCGCCTCAGGCCGTCGCCGCGGCTTCGCCCGCACCCACCGCGGGAGCAGTGCCGCCGCCGCTGGGGGGCGGCGTGCTGCCACCCCAATCCTTCGGCGCCCGCGGCGGACGACCCTGCATGATGTCGTCGATCTGCTCACCGTCGATGGTCTCCCACTCCAGGAGCGCCTTGGCCAGGGCATGCATCTTGTCTTGGTTGTCCTCGATCAACTTGCGCGCGATGCCGTACTGTTCATCAATGATGCGGCGCACCTCACTGTCGACCTTGCGCATCGTCTCTTCCGAGATGTTGGTCGTCTTCGTGACCGATCGGCCGAGGAAGACCTCGCCCTCGTTCTCGGCATAGACCATCGGTCCCAGCGCGTCACTCATGCCGTAACGCATGACCATGTCGCGGGCCATGTGTGTCGCGCGCTCGAAGTCGTTCGAGGCGCCGGTGGTCATCTGCCCCATGAAGACCTCTTCGGCGATTCGGCCGCCGAACAGCATCGAGATCATGTTGAGCATGCGCACGCGGTCGGTGCTGTAGCGATCCTTCTCCGGCAGCGATACGGTCACGCCCAGCGCGCCGCCTCGCGGAATGATCGTCACCTTGTGCACCGGGTCGAGCTTGGGCAGCAGCTTGCCGATCAAGGCATGGCCGGATTCGTGATAGGCCGTGTTCCTGCGCTCTTCCTCGTCCATGACCATCGACTTGCGCTCGGCGCCCATCATGATCTTGTCCTTGGCCTTCTCGAAGTCGATCATCTCGACCACGCGCGCATTGCGACGCGCGGCGAACAGCGCCGCCTCGTTGACCAGGTTGGCCAGGTCCGCGCCCGAGAAGCCGGGTGTGCCGCGCGCCAGGATGTCGGCGCGGATGTCCTGGCCCACGGGCACCTTGCGCATGTGCACGTTCAGGATCTGCTCGCGGCCGCGGATATCGGGCAGCGTCACGTAGACCTGGCGATCGAAGCGGCCAGGCCGCAAGAGCGCCGGGTCGAGGATGTCGGGCCGGTTGGTGGCCGCCATCACGATCACGCCCAGATTGGTGTCGAAACCGTCCATCTCGACCAGCATCTGGTTGAGCGTCTGTTCGCGTTCGTCGTTGCCGCCGCCCAGGCCCGCGCCGCGGTGGCGACCCACGGCGTCGATCTCGTCGATGAAGATGATGCATGGCGCACTCTTCTTGGCCTGCTCGAACATGTCACGCACGCGCGCCGCGCCGACGCCGACGAACATCTCGACGAAGTCGGAACCGCTGATCGTGAAGAACGGTACCTTGGCCTCACCGGCGATGGCCTTGGCCAGTAGCGTCTTGCCGGTGCCCGGGGGGCCCACCAGCAGTACGCCGCGCGGGATGCGTCCGCCCAGCTTCTGGAACTTCTGCGGGTCCTTGAGGAAGTCGACGAGTTCCTTGACCTCTTCCTTGGCTTCGTCGCAACCTGCGACGTCAGCGAAGGTGGTCGTGTTGTTGGCCTCGTCGAGCATGCGCGCCTTGCTCTTGCCGAAGCTGAAGGCCCCGCCCTTGCCGCCGCCTTGCATCTGCCGCATGAAGTAGATCCACACGCCGATCAGCAGCAGGAAGGGACCCCAGCTGATCAGGATCGTCATCAGCAGTGAAGGCTCCTCGTCGGGCTTGCCTGCCACCTGCACGCCGTACTTCATCAGGTCGCCGACCATCCACAGGTCACCGGGCGAGGCAATCGTGTAGCCCTGCCCCTCACTGGGAGTTACCTTCAGATTGCGCCCCTGGACCTCGACGCGCTTGATCTTGCCGGAGCGCGCGTCATCCATGAACTGCGTGTAGGTAATGCTCTCGACCGGGCGCGTCTTGTCGAGCTGCTTGAACACCGTGAAC
>JAOUIM010000535.1 GCA_029884035.1 Aquincola sp.
CGGTGCGATGGCGCTGGTCCGCTCCGCCCCCGACGGCTACACGCTGGGCATGGCCACGGTCAGTACGACCGCCGCAAACCCCGCGATCAACCCGAAGCTCCCTTACGACCCGTCGCGGGACTTCACGCCGATCATCAACATCGCCGCCACGCCGAACGTGATCGCGGTGCACCCGAGCTTTCCGGCACGCGACTACAAGACCTTCATCGACATCATCAAGAAGAGCCCCGGCAAGTACAGCTTCGCGAGTTCGGGCACCGGCGGTATCGGCCACCTGCAGATGGAGCTCTACAAGAGCCTGACCGGCGCCTTCATCACCCACATTCCGTATCGCGGCGCGGGCCCGGCGCTCAACGACGTGGTCGCCGGCCAGGTGCCGATCATTTTCGACAACATGCCTTCCGCACTTCCCTTCATCAAGGACGGCCGCCTGATCCCGATCGTCGTCGCGGCACCGCAGCGACTGGCGCAACTGCCGGATGTGCCGACCTTCAAGGAAGTCGGCCTCGAGCCAGTCAACCGGATGGCGTACTACGGTGTGCTCGGCCCCAAGGGCTTGCCCAAGGACATCGTCGACAAGGTGGCCGCCGCGATCAAGAAGACCGCCGAGCTGCCGGAGGTCAGGAAACGCATCGAGGACACCGGCTCGCTGATGATCCTGAACACGCCCGAGCAGTTCGCTGCGCAGATGGCCGCCGAGCTCACGGTCTACAAGAAGGTCGTGGCGCAGCAGAAGCTCACGTTGGAGTGACATCGCTGCACCCCGGAGCGGCGGACGTCGCTCGCGTGCTGGGGGTCGGCGCCGAGGGACCAGCCAGGCCAGATCCGCTGCGGTTGCCGGGATGACCGCCACCATCGACCGGTTTCTCGACGCCCTCTGGATCGAAGACGGGCTTGCCGCCAATACCTTGGCCGCATACCGTCGAGACTTGGCGCTGTATGCCGCGTGGCTGGCCGCGCGAGGCGGCACGACCAGCGTCGAGAGCTCGCGCGAGAGTGACCTGCTCGCCTACATCGCGGCACGCCACGCCGGCTCGCGCGCAACCAGCGCCAACCGGCGGTTGACGGTCTTCAAGCGTTTCTTTCGCTGGGCTCTGCGCGAGAAGCTGGCCGACGCCGACCCGACGCTGCGGCTGCGCAATGCGCGGCAGCCGCTGCGTGTGCCCAAGACACTTTCAGAAGCGCAGGTCGAGGCGCTGCTCGCCGCCCCGGACGTCGAACGACCGCTGGGGCTGCGGGACCGCGCGATGCTCGAACTGCTGTATGCGTGCGGCCTGCGCGTTACCGAACTGGTGACGCTCAAGACGGTACAGCTCGGCTTGGCCGAAGGCTGCCTGCGCGTGACCGGCAAGGGAAGCAAGGAACGGCTCGTGCCGTTCGGCGAGGAAGCGCATCGCTGGCTGCAGCACTACCTCGATGCGGCGCGCGGCGACATCCTCGACGGTCAGGCCAGCGACGCGCTGTTCGTCACGGCGCGCGGAGGCGCGATGACGCGGCAGATGTTCTGGAAGCGCATCAAGGCCCACGCAGTGAAAGCCGGCATCGATTCGCCGCTGTCGCCGCACACATTGCGCCACGCGTTTGCGACGCACCTGCTCAACCACGGTGCCGATCTGCGCGCCGTGCAGATGCTGCTCGGCCACGCCGACATCTCGACCACGACGATCTACACGCACGTGGCGCGCGAGCGGCTGCGCGCGCTGCACGCGCGCCATCATCCCAGGGGCTAAGGCGCCGTTGCGGCGGGCGCCGCGCCCAGGTGCTGGAGCAGGCGCTGCAGTTCAGCCTGGATCAGGCCGGGAAAGCCGGCCGAACCCCAGCGGGCGTCCTCGGCCAGCCGCATGAGACTGTCGACCGTGAGGGCGACATCGGGCCAGTCGCGGGCAAGCCTGTTGGCCACATGCGGATAGCGCTCGCACAGGGCCTTGGGCCGGGCCGCGGCGGGCAGGGCGACGAACCAGTCGATCGTTGCCCCAGCCAGCATCTGATCACCAGACGCCGGTTTGCTCCCCTTCTTCTGGCCGTAGACGATCGACAGCGGGTCCATGTCCATCGTCTCGTCGACCGGCTTGGTCTGCAATTGGCGAGCGACCACGACCGGTTCGACTGGCTCGAATTCGATGACGCCGGACGCTGAAGGACGGAATTCCGAGGGTTCGTTCGACATGTGACGCACTGCAGGCGTGCGATGGCACGCTCGTGGGCCATTCTGTGGCTCGTCCCTCG
>JAOUIM010000136.1 GCA_029884035.1 Aquincola sp.
CGACCGACAGGACACCGCCGACGAGCAGCATCAGCCACACCGCCAGGGGCACGCGGCGGCGTTCGGCGATGTTCAGGTCGAGGCGCTTCATGCCGCTTGCGAAAAGAGGGCCAGCGCGGGATCGGCACGGCGCCGATCGGACGGCGTGAGGAGCCGGTAGGCGAGATCGTCGCCGTCGACGTCCGCCCGACCGCTCGCGTCATACAGGTACACGGGAAAATCGAGCGACAGGCCGTGCAGGGCAATCTGCCGGTCGACCAGCACCTGGCTCCATCCCTGTGGCCCGATGCGCATCGTGTTGACCGCACTCCACTGCCCGCCTCGGAACACGGCGCAGCACAGGCATTCGGGCTCCAGGACCATCAGGCACGCGTCGCGCGCGATTTCGCGCCGGAACTGGTTGAACGCCACCATCAGCAGCGGCTCCGTCGCGTCGAGCGAGCGCGGCGTGCCGGGGCACAGCGCCTGCAGCGCACCCAGGAACTCGCGATCGACCGCACAGGCCAGCGCAGGCGCGCCCCAGGCGCCGGGCGCGACCTTGACCTGCCAGCGCTCGACCAGCTCGCCGTAGGTCTCGCGCAGCAGGTGCACCGCCAGCGCCTCGCGCTCGGCCAGGCGGCACAGCGAATCGCGCCACGGCACGACGACGTAGCGCACGAACTGGTTCGACAGCACGATACGCACGCCGGTGCGCTGCGTCCCACGACCGGAAATCCAATCGCGCAGGCCGTTGGCCGCGGCGCTCCAGCGAGGGCCCGGTCCGGCCGCCGCGCAGGCCAGCGCGGCGCGCTCGATCGGATCGCGTGCCCAGCCGCGCGGCCACACGGCCGCGGCAACCGCCCCGGGCATCAGCGCGGCGCAGACATGCTCAGACCAGCGCAGTGACACGATTGATCTCCTGCAATGTCGTGAGTCCCTGCCGCACCAGGTCGACGGCCGCCTCGCGCAGCATCTGGGTCCCGTTGCGCACCGCCACGTGGCGGATCGCGCGCACCGACTCGCGACGAGAGATCAGCTCACGGATCTCTTCGTCGAGCACCAGCAGCTCGGCCACCGCACGGCGGCCGCGGTATCCCGAGCCGCGGCAGTGCGCGCAACCGACGCCCTGCCGGAAGCGGAAGCCCCGCACCGCGGCCGGGTCGAGCCCGGAGGCGACGAGCAGGTCGCGCGGCGGCTTCTTGCGCTGCGCGCAGTGCTCGCAGACCATGCGCACCAGCCGCTGCGCGACGATGCCGTTGGTGGCGGCAGCAAAGCTGAAGGGGTCCACGCCCATCGTGCTGACGCGTCCGATGACGTCGAACACGCTGTTGGCGTGCACCGTCGTCAGCACGAGGTGACCGGTGAGCGCGGCCTGCACCGCGATCTGCGCGGTCTCGGTGTCGCGCACCTCGCCCACCAGGATCTTGTCCGGATCGTGGCGCAGGATCGAACGCAGGCCGCGTGCGAAGGTCAGGCCCTTCTTCTCGTTGACCGGGATCTGCAGCACGCCGGGCAGCTGGTACTCGACCGGGTCCTCGATCGTGATGATCTTGTCCTCGCCGGTATTGATCTCGGTGACCGCCGCGTACAGCGTCGTCGTCTTGCCGCTGCCGGTGGGCCCGGTGACGAGCAGCATGCCGTAGGGCATGGCCGAGAGCGTGCGGATCGTTCGGATCGCGTTGGCATCGAGCCCGAGCAGGTCGAGCCGCAAGCCGCGCACCTGGTCGGCCAGCGAACGCTTGTCGAGCACGCGCAGCACCGCGTCCTCGCCGTGGATGCTGGGCATGACCGAGACACGGAAGTCGACGGCCCGGCTCTCGAACGAGAGGCGGAAGCGCCCGTCCTGCGGAATGCGGCGTTCGGCGATGTCGAGCTCGGACATCACCTTGATTCGCGACAGCACCTGGTCCGCGAGGTCGCTACCGCGCGCCCGTGCCGCCACCGAGAGCACGCCGTCGATGCGGTACTTGATGACCAGGCCCTCGGGATCGGTCTCGAAGTGGACATCGCTCGCGGCGGACTTCAGTGCGTCGTACAGCGTCGAGTTGACGAGCCGTACGGTGGGGCTCTCATCGTCGTTGATGCTCTGCAGCGACAGCGTCTGCATGCCCGCGGACGGTGCGGCACCCTCGCGCTCGGCGAGCGGCGCGACGCCGTCGAGGGCGCGCGTCGTGGCCTCGTACGTGCGCAGCAGCGCATCGATGTCGTCGCGATGCGCGATCGCCCACTGGCCGGGTTCGCCCACCTCCTCCTCGACCCAGGCGATGATGCCCAGCGCGAACGGGTCCGCGGTGACGAGCAGGAGGTCGCCATCCTCGCTGCGCAGCGCCAGGCAGCGGTGCCGGGTGGCGTCGGCCAGCGGCAGCAGGTCGAATGCCGGCGCGAGCGCCTGCATCTGTTCGATGCCCAGCACCGGATACGACAGCGTCTTGCCCAGGGCGGCAAGGAAGTTGCGCGGCGTCAGGCCGCACTGGCCCCACTGCGCCTCGAGTTCCTCCATCACGGTGCGGCCCGAACGCACGGCGTCCTCGCGCGCGCGCGCAATCTCCGAGGGCCAGATCTCGAGCAGAGACGTTTGAGTGTCGACCAGCATGAACGGCTCTCGCCCAGGGGCGAGGGTGCGGTTGAGAGTCCGATCTACTTGTACTGCACCGTGGTGCATCCTGGCCGCGCGCGGCCTGCGGCAAATCGCCGCGCCACCCGCCGCACGCGGTCACGACCCCCCGGTCTTGAGGGCGGATTTCAGGTGGAGGGCATGATGCGAGCCGATGCACGTTGCATGTCTGCCCGTGGAACCCGCGGCACGCCTGTCTCGCCGGGCGCTGCTGCTCGCCGCCGGGATGCCGCTGTGCGCGCGCGCCACCCTGACCGAGGCAGAGGGCCGCGTTGCCGCCCGAGCGCTCGAGTTCCCGCGCGACCACGGTGCCCACATCGAGTCGGGCATCGAATGGTGGTACGCCACCGGCTGGCTCGCGCGCACCGGCGATCGCGCGCCGGCCTGGGGCTTTCAGCTGACCTTCTTCCGCTCGCGCACCGGCCTGGCGGAGGGCCTGCGCAGCCGCTTCGCGGCGCGCCAGTTGCTGTTCGCGCATGCGGCACTGACCGATCTGGCCGCGGCGCGGCTCGTGCATGCCGAGCGCATCACGCGGTGGAACGGCGATGCCGGGGCACCGCGCGGCCAGGCGGCGCGGGACGACACCCGCGTGAACATCGGAAGCTGGCGCTTCGAGCGTGCCCCGGGTGGCGTGGCCGGCCGATACGAGAGCCGGCTGGGCGACGCGGAGGCCGGCTTCGCGTGGGACATCGCGCTGGCCACGACGCAGCCGCTGCTGCTGCAGGGCAGCGAAGGCTGGAGCCGCAAGGGGCCGCTGCCAACCAATGCGAGCCACTACTACAGCCAGCCGCAACTCGACGTCGACGGCAGCCTGACACTGCGGGGTGGATCGCCGCTTGCCGTGCGCGGCCGCGCCTGGCTCGACCACGAGTGGAGCGATTCACTGCTGCCCGCGCAGGCGGCGGGCTGGGACTGGATCGGCATCAACCTCGACGACGGCAGCGCGCTGACGGCATTTCGCCTGCGCGACTCCCAGGGCCGGCCGGTGTGGGCCGGCGGCAGCCACCGCGGCCGTGGCGGCGCGACACGGGCGTTCGCGCCCGACGAGGTGCGCTTCGAGCCGCTGGCATGGTGGACCAGCGCGGGCACGCAGGCGCGCTATCCGGTGCGCTGGCTCATCGACTGTCCGGCCGGCCGGTTCGAGCTGCGCGCGCTGCTCGATGCGCAGGAACTCGATGCGCGCGCGAGCACCGGTACGGTCTACTGGGAGGGCTTGTCGGAACTGCGTGCCCACGACGGTGGCGCGCGCGTCGGGCTGGGCT
The DNA here is from genome assembly GCA_029884035.1 of Aquincola sp. GTDB lineage: Bacteria > Pseudomonadota > Gammaproteobacteria > Burkholderiales > Burkholderiaceae_C > CADEEN01. The sequence continues at coordinate 3,856 of JAOUIM010000136.1, forward strand.
ACCTCGAGATGACCGGCTACGCCGCCCCGCTGCGACTGTGAAAGAGCCGCCGCGCGATCAGCGCGAGCGCGTGTTCCAGGATCCGAACGGGCCACCCTCGCCGCCGGTGGGTATCCGCGCGCTCTCCAGGTGGTCGGACAGCCGCGGTGCAGCCTCGGCCGTGCGAACGCAGTTGCGCCCGGCGTGCTTGGCTGCGTACATCGCCAGGTCGGCATCGGCGATCAGCGTGCCCAGGGTGTCGTGATGCGGCTCGAGCAGCACCACGCCGACACTGACGGTGCTGCGGATCGTCTCGCCGCGCCACTCGAGCGCAAGCCGCCCCACACGCTCACGGATGCGCTCGGCCACGTCGAGCGCACCGAGCACGTCGGCATGCGGCAGGAAGACGATGAACTCCTCGCCGCCGAAGCGGCCCAGCAGGTCGGGGTGGCGCAGGGTGGCGGCCACCGTGCGCGCGATCTCGCGCAGCATCAGGTCGCCGGCGAGGTGGCCGTGCCGATCGTTGATGCTCTTGAAGTGGTCGACATCGACCATCAGCATCGCGGCCGACAGCTCGTAACGGCGGCAGCGCGCCCATTCGCGATCAGCCAGCACGAGCACGTGGCGGCGGTTGAACACGCCGGTGAGGTCGTCGCGCGAGGCCAGCACGTCGAGTTGCGCGCGCGCGGCCTCGGCTTCGGTCCAGAAGGTCAAGAGCGGCCAAGCGATCGGCGGCGCCACCAGGCCGGCGCTCACGAGGCTGGCGATCGCGGCAAAGGCCTGCATCTCCAGGCCCGCGGCCAGCAGCGTGGCCTGCACCAGCACGAGCGACAGCAGGGCCGCAATCGCCGTGATCACGAGCGTCGCGCGGTCGGGGCCCAGCGCGAGCATGGCGCCTCGCAGGCGGCGCCAGTGCAGCGGTCGACGGGAACTCGTGCGCATCGAGGATGCGACGCGGCCAGAGGGGCACGCGTCACGAGAAACATTCGAACACAAGCGCGCGGCCAAAGTGCTCGGGGCGTTTCCCCGGGGGACACGCAAACGCGGGGGGTCACGCCCAGCCGTTGCTTTCGCGCCCCAATGCAACGCGACGCGCCGGATAAAGATACTATAGTGATATCATACCGATTACATCGCCGCGAGCGCGGCAGGAGCGTTCCATGCAGCACACAACACGTGAAATCGAACTGCGGTCGACCAACGGCTACCTGGCGGCGGCGTTGGGCATCGTCCTGATCGCGCTGACGGTGATCAGCTTCATCACGATGGCCGGCGCCGGCGGGATCCTCGGCATCGTGCTGCGCGTGCTGCTCATCGCCATCGGTGCATTCATCATGGCTGGCCTGTACATGCTGCAGCCCAACGAAGCGGCCATCCTGACGTTGTTCGGCCACTACGTCGGCAGCGACCGCAGCGACGGGCTGCGCTGGGCCAACCCCTTCTACGTCAAGCGCAAGATGAGCCTGCGCGCGCGCAACCTCAACGCGCCGACATTGAAGGTCAACGACAAGCGCGGCAACCCGGTGGAGATCAGCGCCGTCGTGGTCTGGCGCGTCGACGACACCGCGCAGGCGGTGTTCGACGTCGACGACTACGAGAACTACGTGAAGGTCCAGGCCGAGGCGGCGCTGCGCCACCTGGCCACGCAGTTCGCCTACGACGAGGGCGAGGATCTCGCTCCCGGCGAGACCACGCTGCGCTCGGGCGAGGCGGCGATCGGCGCGCTCAAGCGCGAGCTGCAGGAACGCTTCGACGCTGCCGGCGTGATCGTCGAGGACGCCAAGCTGTCGCACCTGGCCTATGCGCCCGAGATCGCGCAGGTGATGCTGCGCCGCCAGCAGGCCGAGGCGATCATCAGCGCGCGCAGCAAGATCGTGCTCGGTGCCGTGAGCATGGTCGAGGCGGCGTTGAAGGGCCTGTCGGAGCGCGAGATCGTGCACCTGGACGACGAGCGCAAGGCGGCGATGGTGAGCAACCTGCTCGTCGTGCTGTGCTCGGACAAGGACACCCAGCCGATCGTCAACACCGGCACGCTGTACGCGTGAAGCCTTCATGAGCACGCATGCGTCCTACCGGCACACGCAACTGTTCAAGTCGATGTGGCTGATGATGCCGCTGCCGGCGCTCGTCGTGAGCGTGGCGGCGCTGCGCGGCCCCGACCAGGACCTGACCCAGGCCGTGCTCATCGCGTGGGGCGTCTGCATCGTGGGCCTCGCATCGCTCGGTCGCCTTGCGATCGAACTGCATTCCGACGAATTGCGCTGGACGTTCGGCTTCCTGGGCTGGCCGCACTGGAGCGTGCCGCTGCGCGACATCGTGACCATGCAAAGCGTGCGCGCCAGCGCCTGGCGCGGAGCCGGCATCAAGGGCCTGGGCAAGGACAAGCTGTTCAGCGTGTCGATCGGCGGGCCCGCGCTGCGGCTGAGCCTCACCGGCGGGCGGATCATCACCCTGGGCACGCCCGAACCCGACCGGCTGGCGGCATTCATCGAGGCGCGCAGGCCGCAACCGCCAATGACTCGCTGATGTCCAGCCCAGGCAAGAAGAGCTTCCTGTTGCGCATCGATCCGGACTTGTGGGTCGCGATCGAGCGGCTCGCAGCGCAGGAGCTGCGCAGCGCCAATGCCCAGGTCGAGTACCTGCTGCGCGAAGGACTGGCACGGCGCGGGCGCAAGCCGGCTGCGGACACCACAGAACGCGACGCCACCAGACCCCAGAAGTGAGGTTGCTGCGGCCCCACCGATAGACTGCCGGCCGTGGCAGACAAGAACCTCACCCCGCGCGCGGCGGCCGACACACCGCGCTCGCTCTCGGGACTGGTGCCCTTCCTGCGGCCCTACAAGCTGCAGATCGGGCTGGCGATCCTGTTCCTCGTGCTCGCGGCGGGTGCCACGCTGGTGCTGCCGATCGCGCTGAAGTCGCTGATCGACGGTGGCCTTGTCGCCGCCGATCCCGGCCAGCGCATCATGGGACTGCGCGACCACTTCCTCGCGCTGTTCGGCGTCGGCGCCGCGCTCGGCCTGTTCTCCGCGGCGCGCTTCTACATGGTGACCTGGATCGGCGAGCGCGTCACGGCCGACCTGCGCAATGCGGTCTACGCGCATGTGGTCGAGCAGAGCCCCGAGTTCTTCGAGACGACGCAGACGGGTGAGGTGCTGTCGCGCCTGACCACCGACACGACGCTGGTGCAGACCGTCGTCGGATCGAGCCTGTCGATGGGCCTGCGCAACACGGTGATGGGTATCGGCGCGATGGGCATGCTCGTGATCACGAACCCCTACGTGATGGGCCAGGTGCTGGGCATCCTCGTGCTGGTGGTGCTGCCCAGCGTGTACTTCGGTCGCCGCGTGCGCGGGCTCAGCCGCGCAAGCCAGGACCGCGTCGCCGACTCGAGTGCGATCGCCGCCGAGGTACTCAACGCGATTCCGGTGGTGCAGAGCTACGTCCAGGAGCACCGCGAGGCGCGACGATTCGCCAGCGCCACCGAGGCGGCGTTCGACACGGCGCGCAAGCGCAATCGCGTTCGCTCGATGCTGGTGGCGTTCATCATCACAGCCACCTTCGGCGCGCTGCTGTGGGGTCTGTACCAGGGCACGCAGGCGGTGCTGCGCGGCGACATCACCGCCGGCCACCTCGGCCAGACCGTCGTTTACGTCCTGATCCTGGTGTCCAGCGTGGCCGTGCTGTCAGAGGTCTACGGTGACCTGTTGCGCGCCGCAGGCGCGACCGAGCGCCTGATGGACCTGCTCGCCACGCGCTCGCCGGTGCAGGACCCGGCTGCGCCGAAGCCGCTGCCGCCGGTGACCGGCGGATCGGCGGTCACGCTCGATGCGGTGACCTTCCACTACCCCTCGCGACCACAGCATGCGTCGCTGCGCGAGGTGTCGCTGGCGGTGCACCCCGGCGAGACGGTGGCATTGGTCGGCCCGAGCGGCGCCGGCAAGAGCACGGTGCTGCAGTTGCTGCTGCGCTATTACGACACCGAGCGCGGTACGGTCGCGATCGACGGTGTGCCGGTGCGCGAGCTCGCGCTGGCCGACCTGCGCGGCCGCGTGGGCATCGTGCCGCAGGACAGCGTGGTGTTCTCGGCCAACGCGCTGGAGAACATCCGCTACGGCAAGCCCGATGCGAGCGACGACGAGGTGGTGGCCGCCGCGACAGCCGCGTTCGCACACGACTTCATCAGCGCCCTGCCCGAGGGCTACAAGACCTTCCTCGGCGAGCGCGGCGTGCGCCTGTCGGGCGGCCAACGCCAGCGCATCGCGATCGCGCGCGCGATCCTCAAGAACCCGCCGCTATTGCTCCTGGACGAAGCCACGAGTGCGCTCGATGCCGAGAGCGAGCGGATGGTGCAGGCGGCGCTGGAGGCCGCGATGCACGGTCGCACCACGATCGTCGTCGCGCACCGCCTGGCCACGGTGCAGCGCGCCGATCGCATCATCGTGCTCGACCATGGGCGCGTCATCGAGACCGGTACCCATACCGCGCTGGTGGCACGCGGCGGCCTGTATGCGCGCCTGGCCGCGATGCAGTTCGACCTCGAGCCCGCGAGCCCCGCATTAGTCGCCGGATAATCCGCGCATGGATCGACCGGATCGCCCGCCCGTGCGCTCGCAGTACGAGGACTTCATGCGCCATGTGTTCGAGCACGGCGTGGCCAAGACCGACCGCACAGGCACCGGCACGCGCAGCGTCTTCGGCCACCAGATGCGATTCGATCTGAACGAGGGCTTTCCGCTCGTGACGACGAAGAAGGTGCATGTCAAGTCGATCATCTACGAGCTGCTGTGGTTCCTGCGCGGCGATGGCAACGCGAAGTGGCTGCAGGAACATGGCGTCA